>NZ_NPDI01000021.1:0-129174 GCF_002251265.1 Rhodopirellula sp. MGV
ATCGTTTGCTGTCCCGATTGGACGAACACCGTTGCGGTTGTGCCGTCGTCACGCCCGACCCGTCGCCCCAGTGCGTCCCATTGATAGGTCACATCGGCCACCGAGTCGTTGTCGACGTCCGCCGAAATGGTCTCATAGCACGTCAAGTCGGGCGATGGCGGACGGCGGGATGATGCAATAACCATCCCGCCAGTTTAACTGATGGGAATCACTTGGTGTCGCGCCTTTTGTCCTCCGCGCCCGGATGCGTTCGGCGGTGAACTTCCCGCAAGTGCTGGATCGTGACGTGGACGTAGATTTGCGTCGTGTTCAGTTGCTCGTGACCGAGCAGAGTTTGAATAGAACGTAAATCAGCCCCTCCTTCCAACATTAGCGTAGCCGTCGTGTGACGCAGCATGTGACAGCTTCCTTTCTTAGTGATCCCGGCATCATCCAGGTAGTTGCGGACCGTTTGCGAGAGCGTCACCGGATGAAACGGATTGCCGCGACCGGTCACGAACACGGGCCCGTCAGCATCAGGTCGCCCATCGGCGAGGTACTTGTCGATCCAGTCCAGGGCCCGGCGTCCGATCGGAACCACACGGTCTTTGCGGCCCTTTCCCTGCCGGATCGTGATCAGTCCACGTTCCCGGTCGATGTCGTCGAGATTGAGGGCAATCAGTTCGCTTCGCCTCATCCCGGTCGAATAGAACGTCTCCAGGATCGCACGATCACGGAGCCCCGTAGCCGTCGACACGTCGACCGT
Source organism: Rhodopirellula sp. MGV (assembly GCF_002251265.1). Taxonomy (NCBI): domain Bacteria; kingdom Pseudomonadati; phylum Planctomycetota; class Planctomycetia; order Pirellulales; family Pirellulaceae; genus Rhodopirellula; species Rhodopirellula sp. MGV. The sequence continues at coordinate 746 of NZ_NPDI01000021.1, forward strand.
TCCGAGCAACGTCTCCACTTCCTCCAGTGTCAGATAACTGGACGGCAGACGGTGCTCTTCCTTCGGAAGCTCGATCCTGTCGGCAGGATTGGTTTGGATCGACTCGACCTCCACCAACCATCCCAGCCAGTGACGCACCGCAGCGATGTAGCTGGCCTGCGTCGCGAACTTGATCGGCTCGCCCTGCTTGGTGCGGTGATGGAACAGGCTACGACGGTAGGCTTGCAAGACGTCGTCGGTGAGGTCACCAGCCGTCTCGATACCGCGTTCGACGCACCAACCGACGAAGCGCCCCAGCGTGTAGCGGCGCCGGTCGATGGTTCGCGGCGACCAGTTGTTCATTTGCAGGTGAAGATAGTAGCGATTGAGCATTTCGAACATACGGATTGTCTCCAAGGACAGGGGAAAGAACGGAATCGGAACGTCCGAGACCGGAATGGTCACTTATGACCACAAGAGCGCAGTAGCAACTTCCAGCGAAAGCTACTACCGTGGGCGTTTGACACCGGAAAAGACGGTGTTTTGATGTTTTTTGCCGATGCTATACCTGGGCTATAGCTGGCTAACGTCGACCAGACCGGCCAAGGTCTTGCCATCGCACTGACCGTCGAACAGCAGTTCGTAAACGTGACGGCGTCCAACGTTGCCGCAGTGGCCCAGCACGTATTCCAATTCGACCAGCTTGGTCAGGTGCGTGTGGACCTGAAACTGGCTCCAGCCCAAAGCATCACGCACGTCACGGCGGGTAAATCGGAACTCCGACCGGTGCAGGTCTTGCTCTTCGCACGACTGCTTGACGAAGTCGTGAAGCCGGGTCAGGAACACCCGCGTTTGCGGTGACAGCTCATCAAGCGACCGGCCCAATATCTCAGCGGCGAGCTTGTTGGCTAGGGCGATGTCATCGCGAGTGACTTCGGTACGTTGGTACTGGTGAAGCAGCGTGATCGCTTTAATCAGCGACAGATACTTTGCAAAGTCTCGGCGCATTCTGGTTCGGTCATTTGGAAACGTCAACTTGTCGGCGAACGGATTGACGATCTCGACCGATTTGAGCAACCGCTGAGCGTTCTGGTGTAGCTTGCGAATCTTCTCGGCTTGTTCGGACGCCCGCTTGCCTTCGGTGGTCTGGGCGACCTGTTGACGGCGGTGAATGGCCTTGGTTTGTTGCCTACTTTCATCAACAGACAGCACAAGACAACGATTCATCAGCTCTTCGTCCAGGTCCAGAGCGGTGGTGGTGAGGAACATCGACACCGGCCCTTCGACCTCGTAGTGCTGCGTTTCCATGCGTCCGCCTTCGCGGCTGACAACGGCGTGGCGGAGCTTGCCTTCACTTTGCAGGAGCTTCAAAGAGTAGGCAGACTGGCTGACACCCTCGTCTTCGCTGACGGCCAGAATCTTGTGCTTGATCGAGTCCAGGTAATAAAGTGACTGCGGCGACAGATTGGTCAGCCGGAGCAGGTCTTCATCGGGGACCATCGATAGCACGGCGTCCATCAGGGAGGTTTTCCCAGCGGAACTGGATGATTGGATCACAATGGCAAGCGGCGTGTCCAGTTTACGCGAGACAGCCGCGATGTACCCGGCCAGCTTGTTGGTCTTCTCACCGACGATGCCGATCTTGTCCAGATCATCGGCGATGCGTTCCACGAGATTCGGCGAGCGGAGCAGTTCTAGGGCCTCGGCTTCCTCTTGGTCGGTGAGCTGGACGACCTTGGGGGCCTTAAGTTGTTCGATCCGTTCGGCTTGGATGGTTTCCAGGCTCAGGAGCAGCTTTCCGATGTCGCGTTTGACGATGTCTTCATCGACGTACAGTTCGGTGGCAACCGCTTTGATGAACGAGTTGCGAGAGCGGGCTTTGACCAGGTCAAGGCTATCGAGATGAACCAGCCCATCGCGGCTGGCCATGATGGCAACTTTCAGCGTCGTGGTCGATGCGTTCTTTTCCAGTCCGCGAACCCGGTAGCGGCGGTTCTCACGGCGGAAGACGATTTGACCGTCTTCGATTGCAAGGTCTTCATCGGGAGCGGACTTTATAGCGGCGTCAACGTGGGTTTCTGGCAAGCTACCAACGACGATCACGCCCGGTCCGGAGGCGTGAGGATCGAGCTTGTGGCCTCTGATGGCGACCACACGGCCATTCTGATCAATGGGCTCGGTGACGTAGCCTCGGAGCGTCTCGCGCCCGTTGGGCTTGTAGATGCCGATCTCGGTCAGCTTGTCTCTGATGGAACGGCCAAGTTTGGTGCGGCGGTGGGGAATGTGTTTTCCAAGTGACCGATCGGCGAAGCCGGTGGCGCCGACTTGATTGGCGAAAGCTTCGGCCTTGTCGGGCAGGCACTGGGAATAATAGTCGGCGACGGTTGCCAACGGATCGGTTTGAAGGTCGTCTAAATTCATGGTGGTTCTCCGTATTGAAACACTGCTTCGCGCCGATGACACGTTCGGGCAAGAAAAAACCGCCACCGGCTTTTTGGACCGATGGCGGTTTCTGGAATTGTTTGAGGGATGTGAGGCTACATTGATTTCGGGCGAAGGTTCAGGAGCAAGAATGGACGGCCATCACCTTTGCTCAATCTCGCTTTATCGTGTTCCGTAGGATGAACTTGCATCCCTTGCAACTAGTTGCCTCGGCCTTGCTTAACCGGCCGTCCTTGATCAGCGTGTCGACGTCTTTAACAGCATCAATCAGCTTTCCCTTGGGCATCTCGCTCGCAGAGTGATCCGAATAGTAACCAAGCACTGTTTCGTAACTGACGCAGTACCCCTTTTCGACGATAAAATAGTCGTCAACGAAGGCACGCATGGGACTACTGTTGTGGGCGATCTCGTCGAGCATTCCGTGCAGTGAACTTGGGACGGAAAACTTCCACCCTTCGTTGGCAAGCATTCGACAGCCATCGAGCTTCCACTTCGCAATTGCCGCAATCTCTCGGTGCAATCCCGCTTCCAGCTCTTCGCTTTCGTTTCCGACAAAAGACCTGCGGTACTCCACAGGCAGAATTCTGCTTGCAAGCGCGCCCGAGGGGTCCACCAGCGTTAGCCGATGATTTGTATACAGTTGTGTCGGCATTGGTAGTCGTGTCGAGACCTTCGAGACGCCTTTTCGGTCCACCGGAACCATATCACCTCCGGATATCGCTTTCATCATTGCAACGGATTGCTCCGCAACCTGCGGAGACGGTGGGCTCGCTTCGTTGACCAATAGCAATCGTTTGCCGATAGCATCTTCGAGACCGAATCGACTGCCGAAGGCGTCGAGCGTCATGCTGCAAATCGAAGTTTCGCCAATGATTCTGCTCATCAGACGTGATTCAACCCCCTTGCCCGCACGAGGCGGACCACACGCCAAAATGATCTTTTGTAGGTCCCTTGGGAAGAACGTCACATAGCCGCTGACTCGTTGGAAGTAGTCGATTTCCTCCTGGGTCCATTCGAGTGAACGAAGAAATTCGAGATACCGCTTTGGAGAACCCGCATCCGGATCGAAGGCGCATTGTGCCGTTTGTGTGGTAAACAGATCGGGCGAAATCGGTTCGAAGTAGTCAGCACCTCCATTTGCATAGGCATGGACGTTCACGTCGAAGTTTTCAAAGCGACGAACCTGACGAGCGTTCCAAGGGTGTTCGACGCGGTAAAAGCTGCTACCAGATTGGTAACTCGTCGTGATCGCTGTCAGCAGGTTAACACAGTCTCCTGTGTGTCGGGACGAAGTCGTTGGGCGACGCTGTTTGCTTCCCTTTGCCACGTTCTTTTGATGGTGAGACGCGAACAGATCGCGGGCTTGCAATGTAAGCCCAGCGGAAATTTCTTTCCGGCTTCGCTCCTGCCATCCTCCATTGAACTCGTAGAATTTACCGTCGAGTGTCACCACTTCGCGATTACTCAGGAAGCGGTCAACGGTCACTTCAGGATCGGTGATCTCGAATTCGTCGTGTCCAATCTTCTCCGGCTGGTGAAGCCACTTTGTGTATGTCTGCGGAAAGGTTTTCTGTAGCGTATCCCAGCCTTTGCCCTCGCACTTTGCGTGATTGCATTTGAAGCCGATGTTGCCTGATGATTTGAAGACAAGGACCGCTGGATTCCCATCGGTTTGATCCGCATCTTTTTTGAAGGGACACGGGCCCTTGATCTCAATCTTGACGATGTCGGGTGAGTCACGAATCTCGACGTGAAGACCATTGAATTCGAGATACTGACCAACACTCTTGGCTATCGTCATCGGATTAGATCTTCCGGGAACTTCTCCGCCAAGACCTTCGATCGCAGCTTTGATGTCGTCCAGGCTGACCATCGAATCCCATCGTCGGACGATTGCACATGGGCGGTGAGGTTCTGCTTTAACGTTCATTGAACCGGGGACTCGCATCGGTTGATGAAGTCGAGCCGCTGTTCGGTCGATGGTGACGGACTTGGTGTCGAATTCATTGGCCAACGCACGGAAGAATTCTTCCACGATTTCGTTGGTTGCAGGATCGATTGAAAGGTCGGTCTCGTAGTGAATTTGTCGACCGTTGCCAGTGTCGACGATCGTCGGCCAGCCCCAGCCGAACATTTCCAGTGACTCGATCACCGTCTCCGAGAGTTCGGCAACTTCCTCTCGCTGCGAATCAGACGCGACCCTTCCTTTCGGTCGGACCGGATCAAGATCGATGGTGATGAATGTCCGGCGCTCAATGTCTGCGATCCCGGGGAATAGCTTTGAGCAATCTGCACTGACCCGATTTGGCGTAAAGTAGACATTGACGTCCTGACGTCCTTCCAGAAAGGTGTGAAGACGTTCGCGGCTGTTGACAACGGCTGATTGGTTTGGCTTGCCCTTGCCGTAGCGAAGAAAGACGGGGTGTTTTTTTGTTGGGTTAAGCATCGCAATGCTCCAGTAAATTTAAGTGTCATGTTTGTCATCTAAATATCCATCGCACCGCTTTAGCAGAACCGTATCTGCATCACGTTCCCTTACCAACTTCTTTGAGTTGAAATGGGATGGCAAAGGTGACAAACGGAAAAAACGCCTTTTTCGCCGTGTTTGAGACCGATATGATCAAATCGGAGACGTGACAAATTCTTTGTTTGTCGTGCCAAATCGACGGGGCGAGCCAAGGCGTTCGGCTCTTGAGTTGGACCAAGTAGATTTGAGGTGGTCCAGGATCACGCAGCCCGATGGGCTGTGATTGCTGACAGCGTGGCGTTTATTTCAGCCAGAGATTGTTGCAGCAGCTTTTGCAGATACGGCCACGACGGACCGCGTGTGGAGGGATCGGCATCTCGTCCACGTCGGCATGAGTATTCTCGGAAAACCGATCACGGACTCGAAGATTCCCGGTCCGATTATGCGGGATCGCCAAAAACGAACGTAAATGGTGCGAGAGTAAGTCCCTCTACTATATATGCCTTCGAAAACGTGCCATTTGAGCACTCAATCTCCCCGATCGGCCGAGAAGGCAGGAATTGCAGTGCTTCGATTACCGTTCCTATCGACATTCCTGATTCTACCGACACCCTACGCGGTGCCAGGTTTTTCCTACGCAAGTTTAACGCCCCCGGAAACAGCTCCGGCGGGTGGGTCAAATCGGTGATCCATGACCAGGGTACCCGGCGTCCATCTACTCAGATGAGTTGCCTCGCTGATCTGCGGTTCGTTGGGTCAGGTGCCGCGTCGGTTTGCGCATCGACGGTTTCCAGCAGACGGGCGTTCTATCACCGGGCTGTGTCATGCAGCGGCCATCCGGGCCCGCCTGCCTTCGGCGAGTGCGCTCTAATCCAGGCTGGCGGGCATCGTGCCCGAAGATTGCGACGACATCCTGTCGTCGCTGTCGCTAGCGCTCCGGTGCGCTCACTGGTGCGCGTTCGTTGCCCGGTCGTTGCGCGTGTTCGGCATCCCGCCGAAGAACAGGCGGGCATCCTGCCCGCCAGCAGAAAAGGCCGCCTCGCGGCGGCCTCATTGAACGTCATTTCACCGGGTGTTACCCCCGAAAAACTACTGGTCACTTTTGATTGCTCTTATCCCGTGTTTCAGTTTGTGTTCATCTGTTTAAGGTTTGCTAGCGCCTTGATCGCGATTGGATACTCTGCAGCTACCGACCTCTCAAGCCAAGGTTGTGCTCGCTTCGTGTCGTCCAACCCAAATGCATAATGCTGATAGACCAAATACGCTGCTTCTCCATCGCCTTCTTCCGCCAACTTCTTCTTGACACCGAGTTCCAAGGGGTCAAGCATCAAAGGGCCTCCAGAAAAACTAGCATCATCGACCTGAAAGAAATCAAGCTCACGACTATCTCTCAAAAGCCAAACCCCAACAACAGAAGCCAGCAAAGCAATTGCAGCAAAGACGAAGGCTAGAAGCTTTACGTTGGGTTTCATCTAACTTACTCGAACATTCCATTCTCACGCCGCGGAAACAGCAAACGCAGAAGAAAACTATTGCGTGACTCAATTCATCAAATTCAAAGCTGCATCAGTGGAGTGGCGGATATGGCCCAGCATAAGGAACACACGCAGTTCCATTCCAGTAATGAAGCCATGGGCAATCAGGCTTGGAAATGATTGGTGGATGTTCGACACCGATATCCACAATCTTCGGGCGAATGTAAATCTTCCCGCCCGATAAATGCACTTTCGTATCGTACGACTGAACAGTGCATTTCAATTCGTTTGCTAGGTCACACGCCAGGTTTTTCTTGCCAGCATGGCAGCAATACAACACGATCTTAATGTGTGGCCTGAACCGAGGATCGTTTCTGATTTTCTCGGCCATCTCCTCTACTGTAATCGGAATATACTTCTCGGGATCGTCTGTCGGGCCACCAAAAAATTCTGAATTTGAATGACTTGCAACGACAAGCACACCTGGATCACTTGGATTTTCTTTGAAGTACGCTTCCCATCTGCAATATTCCGGACCATCAGGGTGATGATTGTTAACCTCTAACCCAAACGGATCGAAATTGATTAAAGGTTGCGAATCAACGTACTCGTAGAGCAACCACGGACTACCCTCGAACCCGATTGGATCTCTGGAGCAAAACCGCCCGCTGAGCGGATCGTACATCCGTGCCCGGTAGTGGTAGAGCGATAACTCATCGTCCCATTCGCGACCGGTATAGGTGTAGCGGTTCCCATCGGCCGTTGCCGTACGTGCCGTTCCGCTCCCGTCGAACACCGACAGATTGCCATAGGCATCATAGGCGTATCGCTCAACAATCCCACCGCTCGAATCGGTCAGCGCAGTGATGCTGTACTGTTGGTTGCGATGGTAGTATCTGTTGCCGCCGCTTCCTGACCGCATGACCGGTTCGTCGATGTAAGACGCATAGACGTAGTCGTAGGTGGGACTGGAGGCCGCCGCACCTGAGGTGTAGTCGGCAATCGTTTGCTGCCCCGACTGGACGAACACTGTTGCGGTTGTGCCGTCGTCACGCCCGACCCGTCGCCCCAGTGCGTCCCATTGATAGGTCACATCGGCCACCGAGTCGTTGTCGACGTCCGCCGAAATCAGCTTGTTCTCGAAGTCCCATGCCATCGATAGCGGGTCACTGCCAGGACGCAGGATCGCCGGAATCAGAGTTTGGTTCCCCTTGGCATCGTGATTGACCGCTTGGCCGGCAACCGTCAGCAACTCGTGTGTATCACCATGGGTCCGAGTTTGCACACTGGCATTTTCGGTATAGCTGTCCCAGTCGCCAACTAAGCTCAGGTTCCAAGCCTGGTCCAGGTTGTTGTCGTCTCGCTCCCACGAGACGAGGCGATCCTCGTCGTCGTAGCCACTCGCACCGACATCAAAACCGAAACCGCTCATCGTCCCCGTGATCCCCTCACTGGTCTTGTTCTTATTGGCGTCCCAGTCGTAGCTGAAATTACCGATCGACGCCCCGCTGAAGCTGATACTCGCCAGCGTGTTGTCGTTGTTGTAGGCACGTGTCTCGCCGACACCGTTATTGTAGGTGCTGCTGAGCATCCGGCCACCATCATCGTACGTTCGGGTGTCGATCGTCGTACTGTCGAAATCGATCCCGGCAAGTTGTCCGCGGTCGGTGTAAGTGCGGTCAACCTCTTTGCCATCCGGGTAAGTCAGCTTGGACACTTGGCCCGCCACGTCGTAGTCGGTCAGAACTGTGTAGGTTTGCCCACCGATCTGGATCGCTTCACTGGCTTTGCGACCGGCATCGTCATAGGTGTAGGTCACCGTGTTTCCGTAGCGACCACTGACCGCCGTCAGCATTCGGCTTGCGTCGTCATAGGTGAATGTGTCGGTGTGGCTTTGGCCCGAAAGCGGTCCACTGGCATGACCGGTGTAGGCCTTGCTGCTCAATCGTCCCGCCAAATCGTAAGTGTAGTCACACGTATCACCTTGCTGATCCGTCCGCTGAACCGTGCGACCTGTCGCGTCCGGGGTGAAGGTGACGATCCCATAGCCCGCTTGACCGATCGTGCTGCTGGGCACATGGTCCGGGTAGGTTTCCGTCAATTTGGTGCCGGCATCATCGTAGGTGTAGCTGGTGACCTGGTCTTCGGCATCGGTCAATGATTCCAGCTGACCGGTGGCCGTGTAAGCGAACTCGGTCTCACCCGAAAGACGGTCAACCTGCTTGATCTGACGCCCTCGCGCGTCGAACACGTAGGTCGTCACGTTGTTCTTGGCATCGGTCGAAGAGATCTTGTTGCCGGCTAAGTCGTAACTGCTCTGCGTCACGTCACTGGCGGTATCGGTACACTGGGTGTCACGCCCCAATGCGTCGTAGAGGCAGTCTTGACCAACCCCGTTGGGGTCACGAACCTTCAGTCTGTTCCCCGAAGCGTCGTGTTTTGTGGGTGGCACCATCCGCAAATTAGCCGGAATCCTCTTTAAGAGTCCTGACACCTTTTGCCCTCCTTGACACCTTTTGCCTTTCTCGCGGACCAGATTGAGATCAACGTACAAGACGCAGGCCAACAATCCAGCCTCATCCACAATCCGCTGCTTTCAAGCGTCGTTCCCAAAATCGCCCCGCGCGATCGGTTCTGACAGGTCACTTTCCCGCAGCCCCCAGAACCGCTTGGCGTTTCGATCATTATTATTGTCCGAGTCCAATGCCTGCCGACCAAAAGGACCGTGGTCCTCATGGCTGCGTCGTGCCGAGAGACGTCAGTCTTCTTCGCTGCCAGACGAATCAATCAGAGTGGCAAAACGGCCCTTTGGTTGCGGTGGAAGATGACCGAGTTCTGCAGTCAAGACGTGCGTCCGCCGCTTGAAGCCCAATTTAAGAGTCCTGACACCTTTTTCCTTTCCCGTGCCAGCTACAAACCTGGAGAGGCATAGGACTTGCGCCGATTAAGTGCCATTCGGTCCTGACACCTTTTGCCTTTTCTGCGGATTAGGAAGTGGACGCGTCTACCGAAGAAGAAAAAGACTAGTCGAAGAGCAAAAATGATTGTGGGATCTACCCGTGTTCAAGTCTATTTCGACTATTCCAATTTGCTGGTAGGTGGCATAGTACACAATCAACTTTCCGTCGTCCCTTGGCATTGGAAAGCACTCGAGTAGCCCAACCCGAGGGCTCACCCAGTTGGTTTCGATCTTAGAAAATTCGGTCGCATCTACGATACCGCCTTGGCTAGCAGAACCAACGAGCACTGCGAGATTCGGCAACGTAGGAATCAAAACAATCAGATGTCGCGATTGATCTGCTACTGCAACGCAATCAATTAACCATGAATCGCTAGTGCCTCGAACCTTAACTTGACGCTCTCCTGAAGTGACGACAAGAGTACTCTTGTCAACATCTAATTCGCATCGGACGTCGTCTTCCGGATTTGTTACGTCTGCCAAGAAGCCTGGCGTCAAGTCAAGCGTGCCATTTGACTTGTAATGCATTGAACGTGCCAATTGCTCCCATCGATCCGGTGTGCGACTCTCATACATCTTCTGCGTCGCGTCAAAGAAATCGTCCCAGAATTCGGATGATAGCTTGAGGGAATCACCCCCCGTCTCAATCATTTTTGCCTCGACAACTCTTTTGTTTAATTCCCACCGCGCAAAGAGCGATAACACTCGACGCGAACGCACGAATTCCCGCAATTCGGACACTGTAAGCTCCGCGAACAGCAATCTTGCAGAACGCGACCGACGCGGGACCATAAGATCCGGCGAACAGATTGACTCACTTAGCATATGAATAGATCCTTTTGTATCAGCATCTAGCAAGCGTCCACTTGGCTTTCGAGTCAATGTACGCTCTTGCCCAATAGCGCCTGCTCCCGGGGAGAGTACTGCTACTGACAATACGAGACAGACAATTTGGCGAGATGAGATCATAGAGCCTTGCTCCGAATACTGCGAGAAACGAACTTTTGCCGTTTGATACAATCGCAACAATTCCAACTTTTTCGCAGAGACGTAAATGCAGGACCTGCGGCACCTTCACGGGACCAGTACGCAGGTTCATCGTTAGTCGCTGGCAAGGAGCCAGAAGTCACGCCACAGGGTGTTTCCGCCCGCTGAGGAAGTTCCCGGTGCATTTCCGACTGGAGAATTTCTCCGGGTTGTCGAATGTTGTCTGGTGAAACACAAAAGAACTTGACAATTCGATTGGCCGATACTTTACCGCGTGTTTTAGGAGGTGGATCGATAAGCCCATTGTCGAGTGCTGGAGGAAATTTCCCTCTGTTTCTCACAATGGGCCAACCTTCCCAGTATCGATGGTTTTCTCCTGGTCGCTCTGGCTTTTTCTCATCACAGCTTGAGACGCGACAATTGAAATTAACCTCTTGAATAAAAAAGCCGAGCTTTGAGCGACATGGCCATGCCTTCAATGAAAAAGTATAAAGAATATGCGTGTTTGGATTATCACAGTCTTCTCTGGAGAGCCACTTAGAAGTAACTAATAGCTCCGTCGTCTTTGTACCGTACGGATCTGCCGAACTGAGAACGAAGTTACATTGATAAAGATTATGTCCATCGATAAACCCAATCGGGTCTCTGGAGCAGAAGCGTCCTGAGATGGCATCGTACATGCGGGCGCGGTAATGGTAGAGTCCTAGCTCCTCGTCCCACTCGCGACCGGTGTACGCGTATCGATTTCCTTCCGCCGTTGCGCTGCGGCTGCTCCCACTGCCATCGAAGATCGACAGCCCGCCGTACGCATCATAAGCGTAGTGTTCCTTGATCACCGCCGAAGAATCGGTCAGGGCGGTGATGCTGTACTGTTGGTTGCGATGGTAGTACGGCCCGCGATTGCTGGCGTGAATGACGGAGTCGTCTATGCCTGTTCGGCGAATTGGCTTTCGGTTGGATGAATTGAGCGCGACCATTCCAGTAGTTTAGCCGATGGTGGGTTCTCCAGCTTTCTATCGAGGCCTCAGACTTCGCCTATGACCAACAAGGTTCGATGTCAATTCTGGTCAAAAGCGGCTATCGCAATGGTTCGCACGGCGAAACACGCGATTTTTTCAAATTTCGCCGGTGCTATACCTGGGCTACACCTTGCTATCAGCGACGGACAGCCTGGGGATCACCATTGCAAGAATACCTCATTTTCTTCGACGCTGAGCCAAGTGGCGTTGCGTCCGCACCCGTTCTAGTTCTGCAACGCGGGCCCGTGTTTTAGCAGGCAGTTGCTCAAACTGGTTCAGCGAGGGTGATCTGATCCAGCAATGCTTGCATCTCGTCCGGTGTTGAGGTGGCAATACCGCTATCGCGACCGATCGGATTCCGACGATCTGACTTGACCCCGTCGTGTTTTGCGGGTGCAACCATCCGCAAATTAGCCGGAAGCTCCGTTTAAGAGTCCTGACGCCTTTTGACTTTCCCTGACCCGTTTGATTTCTCCACTCAGGTGCATCGAGTGGATCACTCATCAAAGAGTCCTGACACCTTTGTTCGCTCCACCTTGTCCTCGCGGAACTTTCATGATTCGCGAATCAGGTTGTGGGGAGCATTCCATCTTCGCCTTGACGCGAATGGAAAAAATCCTTGACTACTTCTAACGCTTCCAATGAGCCACCTCGGAAGGTTACGAACTCCGAGACGAAACGGACTTTGCCTTCTCCAACAGAAACAACATCAATTAAAATCGGATCTTTACCAGTTTGTACAAGAACCCGAAGAATACGGTCTGCTGGCAGGCTATGCATGTTAGCCAATTTCCGCGCCGGCAAAACCATGCTCTTAACCGCTCGAAGCACCTTCAGTTCATCTGGATCTTCGGAAAAGTCAACTTGAACGCCATCAACTTCAATAATCAAGACGCTTGCATCCTCTCTTGAAAGCACAGCGTCAAAGAGAACTGAATCAGGCTCATAAACAGCCGGTCGATTGAAGTTCCCGCAACCGACGACTATACCAATGAAGACAATGCCAACACAAAGGCGAATTTTCTTTGTTACTCGCTGCACGGTTCTTCCACAAAGTCAAAGCTGTGCTGGTGACCACTCATGTAGATGTAGTAGGGCTGACCATATGGGTTATGTTTCAGGTGACGATTCGCACACTTAAGGTCACATGTGAGAGACTCGTACCAAGCACAATCACGCATGCAATTTCGATAGGCCTCAATATCGTCTCTTGTATCTGGTCCACCATGATCCGTTGGGTTATTGAACTCGTCTTTAACACTCCAATAGTGGATGCAGTTGATTGATGTCGCCTTCCGCACGCCATCACAACCACAACGTCGACAACTCACCCAAACATCACACTTCGACTTCATCTTGACGATCGACCTGCCAAGTGGACCAATGCTTGAGCAGAGGGGCACAAAGTGGACGCTTGTTTGAAAAGACTGTTGTTCACTCGTGTATTCAGTTTTGGTCATTCCATAACCACCGTCACAAGATGAACCGGCCGCCAAAGCGCGGCTCATCGCCACTGCCTCTGCGTCATCGAACTTCGGACTTACGCCAGCATTGTCGAGCCACGGTCGTATTTTGTGCTGCGGAAGGTGAAAGTCCGTTCCGAAAAAATAATGGAAGAGCCAATCTGCACAACGCCCCGTGGCGATGTCAATTTCCATCAACAAACCAAGCGAATCGGTTCTGGCGATTCCGAAGTAGTTTGCGTAGCCATTCGGACCATCGGGGTACCCGATCGGATCTCTGGAGCAAAACCGTCCACAGATCGTATCGTACATCCGTGCCCGAAAGTGAAAGAGCGACAGTTCCGAGTCCCACTCTCGCCCCGTGTACGTGTACCGATTGCCTTCCGCCGAAACTGACCGACTTCTTCCTGACCCATCGAAGACGCTCAACCCACCATAGGCGTCGTAAGCGTATCGCTCAACAATCCCACCGCTCGAATCGGTCAGCGCACTCACACTGTACTGTTGGTTGCGATGGTAGTACCGCCCACCATTGGTTGCGCGAACGACGAGGTCGCCTGTGCCTGTTCGGCGAATTGGCTTTCGGTTGGATGAATTGAGCGCGACCATTCCAGTAGTTTAGCCGATGGTGGGTTCTCCAGCTTTCTATCGAGGCCTCAGACTTCGCCTATGACCAACAAGGTTCGATGTCAATTCTGGTCAAAAGCGGCTATCGCAATGGTTCGCACGGCAAAACACGACGTTTTCGTAAATATCGCCGATGCTATACCTGGGCTATACCTCGCTATCGCCCCCCACAGACAGCCTGGGGATCACCATTGCAAGAATAACTCATTTCCCTCGATACTGAGCCAAGTGGTGTTGCGTCCGCACTCGTTCTTGTTCTGCAACGCGGGCACCGTGTTTTAGCAGGCAGTTGCTCAAGCTGGCTCAGCGAGGGTGGTCTGATCCAGCAATGCTTGCATCCCGTCCGGTGTTGAGGTGGCAATACCGCTATCGCGACCGATCGGATTCCGACGATCTGACTTGACCCCGTCGTGTTTTGCGGGTGCAACCATCCGCAAATTAGCCGGAAGCTCCTTTTAAGAGTCCTGACCCCTTTTGACTTTCCCATGTTGGTCCAGACGACTCCGTCTTCGACAGGCGAGCCCGCCGTTTGCGTTTTAACTTCTTCTTCAATCGCTTCGACGAGCCCCGGCTGAGAGCAGCTAGCGTTTCTCCTCCCGCCCCCTTTTTTCGCACACGTCCTTCTGCCGGATCGTTCGGCAGGCTTTCAATATCGGCGCGTCCCTGGCGAATCGTATCGCGATGGCATCCAAAGAGTTTGGCGATGTATTCAATTCCCCCGTGCCCGAGCTTCTCGGCTTCTACCGCCGCGTATCGCCGCCGGTCTTTTTCCGAAAGCGAACGATATAGGCTTTGCATGTGAGCTTCGACATCAAAACTGTAGCGATCCATGGCAATCCTCCGTGGTAAACTGACGGACTCAGTCTACCCGATTGCCGAACTTATTTCCGAACGGTTCCTAAAGTGCGCGTTGGCCGTGCACCCCTCCCCTTTTCTCTTCCTATTGATCTTGCCTCCTTCCTTTCACTTCAGATTTCTTCACTTGGACCAGAGCTTCGTTTAGGATTCGGCGTAACTCGCACTCAAGTGTCTCATGATCTCGCCTGTTTTGGGGAAGCCCAATCCAATACAGGTACACCGCTTGACGAATCTGCGCCTCCTCAAGGTCTACATCAGCGCCACTTGAATTTCCGAGGCCCTCAAAGTATTGCTCTGCGTTTTCACCAAAGTCTCGTATCGCATTATCCAAAAACGCTCTAAATCGAGCACCTACTCGTTCACTGTTTTTCGATCGAATCCAAGACCGATAAATAATATCGTACACAACAGCTGAAACCTTGGAGAGACTAATCATCGAGCTTGCTTGCTCAACAGATTCTGGGTCCTCTGGATCGATCGCTACCATAAAACTTACTCCAAAGTGAAAATTGCTGTCGAAAATTTCGTTCGAAATGCATCGGATACCATCTACAGACAATGGCACGTAACAGTCTGACCAGTGCTCCTGGAGATCAGCTTTGACAATACATTCGACATAGTTAAGGAATGCCCGGGATTGAACGGTGACTTCGAACAGCTAAGCCCACAAGCCCGATTGATGTGTCGCCTCACAAAAGTACCTAGATCAAAGCCAACTCCGCCCGATGTCACCACGGTGCAATCACACACTCCGAAGCACGACGCCATCCTGCACGTGCCAAAGATACCTTTCACGAACGTGTTCTTTGACTTGCATCCGTAGATAGAAATCACGCTTTGGTAATGATCGTCACCGATATCATGATCACCGCCACCAATGGGGAAGTCGAATTGCCCATAGGGGTCAGACCTGACAGTCGGAGAAGACGACACGAATTCATAGAGATTCCACTGACTCCCATTGAACCCAATCGGATCACGCCCCAGAAACCGCCCGCACACCGGATCGTACATCCGTGCCCGATAGTGGTACAGGTCAAGAACGTCGCCCCATTCTCTACCCGTATAGCAATACCGGTTGCCTTCGGCCGTCGTCGTACGTGCAGTGCCGCTACCGTCGAAGATCGACACCCCGCCATAGGCATCGTAAGCATAGCGTTCCTTGATCGTTCCGCTCGGATCGGTCAGTGCCACCACACTGTACTGTTGGTTGCGATGGTAGTACCTGTTGCCGCCGCTTCCTGACCGCATGACCGGTTCGTCGATGTAAGACGCATAGACGTAGTCGTAGGTGGGACTGGAGGCCGCCGCACCTGAGGTGTAGTCGGCAATCGTTTGCTGTCCCGATTGGACGAACACCGTTGCGGTTGTGCCGTCGTCACGCCCGACCCGTCGCCCCAGTGCGTCCCATTGATAGGTCACATCGGCCACCGAGTCGTTGTCGACGTCCGCCGAAACCAACTTGTTCTCGAAGTCCCATGCCATCGATAGCGGGTCACTGCCAGGACGCAAGATCGCCGGAATCAGAGTTTGGTTCCCCTTGGCATCGTGATTGACCGCTTGGCCGGCAGCCGTCAGTAACTCGTGTGTATCACCATGGGTCCGAGCTTGCACACTGGCGTTTTCGGTGTAGCTGTCCCAGTCGCCAACTAAGCTCAGACTCCAAGCCTGGTCCAGGTTGTTGTCGTCACGCTCCCACGAGACGAGGCGATCCTCGTCGTCGTAGCCACTCGCACCGACATCAAAACCGAAACCGCTCATCGTCCCCGTGATCCCCTCACTGGTCTTGTTCTTATTGGCGTCCCAGTCGTAGCTGAAATTACCGATCGACGCCCCGCTGAAGCTGATACTCGCCAGCGTGTTGTCGTTGTTGTAGGCACGTGTCTCGCCGACACCGTTATTGTAGGTGCTGCTGAGCATCCGGCCACCATCATCGTACGTTCGGGTGTCGGTCGTCTGAACGGAAATTGGTCAACACGAAAGCCGTTTCGATGGGAGTGTCGAGACTGGGCGTTCTGTGCGGAAAATGGGCTCATGATGGACGCCAGAGCTGGATGCGTTTGAGGTCTGGTTATTTGAAATGGATGCGTTTGCGGTCTCGACCTTCGCCTAGGACGGCGTAGCCCCACTCGGCAGCAACGCTGTCTTCTCCATCGCCGAATTCGCGGATTAGCCAACCTCGTTTGGTCGCCGGTGAATCGGCAGGAGGCGTTCTCCTCCGCTGTTCGACACGCTGTGGGTCTATCAGCTTCAGCGATGGATTAGACGCGACGAGCTTTTGGTAGAAGCCATCGGCGGAAAGTTCGTGATAGCGAAGGTCCGCTTTCTTTTTGGCGATCCATTCGGCGTCCGGTCCCAGTTGGTCAATCATCCAATGTTTTGTGAGCCAGTCGACACGTCCCAGGGCTGGCGTGACATTCTTTGCGTCGCGTCGATAAGCAACGACGACTTCTAGCAACTCTGCCCAGCGGCGGAGGACCAGTTCAGCTTCGCCTCGCTGTGAAGTTGGCCGAGACTCTACAAATTGCTGCGCTGCTTTAAAGTAGGTCTTTTGAATCTCAATCGCATTCATCGTGCCTCGGCTAGTTCGGACCCGCCGCACTAGATCCCAGTCTTTGGCGATCTGATGGAGCGCGTCGATTGGCTTCGGTAGTTTTAAGAGATCTGCTGTCTGGTCGGATTCGATCATGTCTAGAATCAGTGAGACTTGGCCGACTTTGACATACTCCGCTAAATCCGAAAGGTTGGAATCGGATAGTCCGATCTGCAATCGTTGGCGTCGATGAAACATCGCGGCGCTCGACCCAAGCGATAGAAATGTCTTTGCACAAAACTGCCCGAGCCAGTGGCCGTAGACGAAAATGGGACGTTCACCGTCATAGCTTCCCATGTCGGCAATTGCATCGATCGCAAGCGCTTTGGCGCTCAGACGGTAGCGACCTTCGTGATCTAAGTCTCCTGTTCCGCACAAGGCAACTCGCGATACAAGCAGCGGCGTCAGGTACTTTCGTTGCTTTCGAAAGGCAACGTGCTTGGCAACGATCCGCAGAAGGACAACTGTGGGCCAATGCACCAGACGCAGCATTGTGGTGAGCGTGCCCTTCAACCATTCAGGTAGTGACTCAAAAAGCTCGCCGGCAGACTGGTGTGGATCTCGATTGTTGGTTGGCGATGTCGAATTGGCGAGTCGGTCGCCAAACTGCTGTTGCCGAAGCCGGATGGCGAAGACCAGCGATACCGTGAGCGCCAGAACAGGCAACGTAAACAGCAGGCTAAAGACTTGCGCTACCCAGAGGATCAGGACACAGCAACGGTAGATCGCCAGCCACATCCCCGTTGCGACGACCGCTTCGTAGTTTTCTTGACAGCCATAAATGTGCCCCAAGGCGTCGGTGCTATTTTTCAATACCCGCAAATCAAGCCGCCCGGATGCTTTGTCGGCTGCTTCAGAAACCAACTGATCGATGGATCGTTGGCAGGCGAGAAGTTCGTCGGGGCTGGTCACTTCGGGCGTAGCGATTTCGACAAAGCCACCAGGGACAGAATGAAGTGATGGATGCGACTCGAAGGTCACGGCGCCGCCACTGGCTAAGAAGATCTGCTCGGCGTCGTAGAAGCCAGGAACGGTCGGTTGGTCTTTCCGAATCGCGTCGCAAATCAGTTTGTAAACCTTCTCGCTCGCCGGAAGGTCTGCGGACGAAAGCTCCGGTCGGCCAGCAACCAGCGTCGCGTATTCGGTTTCCAGCCCCATCAATCGGGACACCAATCGTGTGCCAGCCGCCATGTCGCTGCTTCGCTGGTTATGAGAAAAACGGAGCGACCTTGCAAAGAAATTTGAAACGCGGCGGCGAGTTCCGGCTGTCGCCTCGTACGCCCCATTGTAGCGGCGTGACTACTCGACCGAATCGCCGTCTTTTTTGTATTGGTCCAAGCGGCGATAGAGCGTGCGGGCACCAATCCCGAGCATCCGTGCGGCTTCTTCGCGATTGTCGTTGGTCAATTGAAGGGTTTTTTCGATGGCCCACTTCTCAATCACGCTCAGCGGCTGGCCGATCAGTCCTGATTCGGTTCCACCTTCGATTGTGGGCACGGCGGAAAGGTCTTCGGGGACGTTCAACTCCGCTTCGTCCATCAGTTCTGGAGGCAAGTCGTCGAGGTCCAGTTTTTCGTCCGTGTCCAGGACGACCATCGTTTCGACGAAGTTACGCAGTTGGCGAACGTTGCCTGGCCAATCGTAGGCGAAGAAACGCTTCGTGACGGCGGGGGTGAAATGGGCGGATGACTTGTTGTGCCGGCGCAAGAACATCTTTCGGAAGTGATCCATCAATGGGATCACGTCTTCACGACGATCGCGGAGCGGGGGCAGCTCGACCGTGATGACTTTTAGACGGAAGTACAAATCGCTGCGAAACGTTCCGGCTTCAATCATGTCTTCAAGCGGCCGGTTGGTCGCAGAAACCAGGCGGACGTTGACCTTGATCGCTTTGTTGTCGCCGACGCGAGTGATCTTGCTCTCTTCGAGGACTCGCAGCAGTTTGATCTGAGTTCCCATCGGCATGTCGCCGACTTCGTCCAGGAACAATGTGCCGCCATTGGCGTATTCGAAGGCGCCGACACGATCAGCGTCCGCGCCGGTGAACGAACCTTTGACGTGTCCGAACAGCTCGGATTCAACCAGGTTTTCGGCGATCGCACCGGTGTTGATCGCGACGATGGACTTGTTGCGACGCGAGCTGTTTTGGTGGATCGCTTGGGCAACGACCTCTTTACCTGTTCCGTTTTCACCGGTGATCAGCACCGTCGCGTCGGTTGCCGCGATCCGTCGCAGGCGGTCGATGACCTCCTGCATTTTCTTGCTTGCGTAGATGATGCCTTCGAAACCGAAGCGTTCGTCCAGCCGGGACATCAGTTCGGTGTTCTGGCGACGCAAAGCGACCGCGCCAACTGCTTTTTCGACGATCGCCCGCAAGCGATTCGGGGTGATCGGCTTTTCCAGGAAATTAAACGCGCCTTGTTGCATCGCTTCGACGGCGATTGGAACGGTGGCGTGTCCGGTGACCATCACGACTTCGGCGTCCGGCAATCGCTCGCCGGCAAGCTTCAGCAGTTTCATTCCATCGACATCGTTCATCACCATGTCGGTGATGATCACGTCAAAGGTATCACGCTCGATCAGCTTGGCCGCTTCGGGGCCGCTGGTCGCGACGGTGCACTTGTATCCGACCTTCTCCAAGCTTTCCATCATCGCATGCGCGTGTGCCGCTTCGTTGTCGACGACAAGCAAACGGAACGTTGACGGATCGTATTCGAGCCCCGATGCGTTTCGGGGCTTCACTTGAGAATCGGACATGCTCGCAGGTTACTCCTGATAGCGATGTTGCAGCGATTGGACGCTCAACACATCGTCGCGAAGGGCTTGCATCGCACGTACAGCTGCCTCGGCAGCAGCAACCGTGGTGATACAGGGGACGCCGTGTTGAACAGCCGCCGCGCGAATTTTGCCCTCGTCGGTGCGAGCGCCTTTTCCGCTAGGCGTGTTCATGATCAAGGCGACGTCTTCGTTCTTCAGATAGTCGATCAGGTTGGGGTGACCTTCGGCGAGCTTTTTCACTCGCGTGACCGGGACACCTTCTTCTTCCAGTTTGACCGCCGTACCCGACGTGGCGAGAACTTCGAAGCCAAGGCTGATCAGGTCGCGTCCCAGTGAGCCGGCGGATTCTTTGTGGCGGCCGCTGAGGCTGACAAAGATTTTGCCTTCGGTCGGAAGCGTGACGCCAGCAGCGATTTGGCTTTTGGCGAACGCCAGCGAGAACTTGTCGCTGATGCCCATGACTTCGCCGGTGCTCTTCATTTCTGGGCCGAGCACGATGTCGACGCCAGCAAACTTCCGGAACGGGAACACGCTTTCTTTGATCGAAACGTGCTTTGGCACAGGTTCCTTGGTCACGCCGATCTCGGCCAGCGACATTCCGGTCATGACTTTGGTCGCGACGCTGGCGACAGGGCAACCGGTTGCTTTGGCGACGAATGGCACGGTGCGGCTGGCACGTGGGTTGACTTCCAAAACGTAGACAACCGGTTTGCCGTCTTCGGTTTTGATCGCGAATTGAATGTTCATCAATCCGACCACGTTCAAAGCACGCGCCAGTTTATCGGCGGCTTTGCGAAGTTCGTCGAGCACTTCGTCAGCGATCGAGAACGGCGGCATGGCACAGGCGGAGTCACCGCTGTGAACGCCGGCTTCTTCGATGTGTTCCATGATGCCCATCACGACGACGTCTTTTCCGTCGCTGACCGCGTCGACATCGACTTCGGTGGCTTCTTCAAGGAAGTGGTCGATCAAGACAGGTTGGCCATCGGCAACGATAAACGCTTCGGCGACGTAACGCTCGAATTGCGATTTGTCGTAGCAGATTTCCATCGCGCGACCGCCAAGAACGAAACTTGGTCGGACAAGCGCTGGGTAGCCGATACGTTCGACTTCGCGGCGTGCTTCGTCCATGTTGCGGGCGATGCCACTTGGCGGTTGACGCAGACCAAGCTTGTCGATCAATGCTTGGAAACGTTCGCGGTCTTCGGCAGCTTCGATGGTGTCGACGCTGGTTCCGATGATCGGTACGCCGGCTTCTTGCAGGCCGCGTGCAAGGTTCAATGGCGTTTGGCCACCGAACTGAACGATCACGCCGTCTGGTTTGGTCGCGTCGCAGATGTTCAGGACGTCTTCGATGGTCAACGGTTCAAAGAACAGGATGTCCGACGTGTCGTAGTCGGTACTGACCGTTTCGGGGTTACTGTTGACCATGATCGATTCGTAACCGATTTCACGCAGTGCGAAACTGGCGTGGCAGCAGCAGTAATCGAACTCGATGCCTTGACCGATTCGGTTCGGGCCACCGCCAAGGATGACGACGCGTTTGCGATCGCTTTTCGTTGGCAGTTCGTCTTCTTGTTCATAGGTGCTGTAGTAATACGGCGTGTACGCTTCGAACTCGGCCGCACAGGTGTCGACACTCTTGAAGACCGGGCGGATGCCGAGTTCCAGTCGTTTTTCGCGGACCTTCAATTCGGTCGATCCGAGCATGGTGCCGAGTTGGCGATCGGAGAACCCGTCGCGTTTCGCACGCCACATTTGGTCGTATTCGATCTTTTCCAGTGATCCGACCGCGCGAATCGCGTTCTCTTGTTCGATGATTTGCGAGAGGTGGTCGAGGAACCACATGTCGATGTGCGTGATCGAATGGATTTCCTTCAGCGACATGCCGCTCTTGAGTGCGTATCGCAAGTAGAAAATTCGCTCGGCGTTCGGCGTGCCAAGTTTCGCGATGATGGCATCGCGGTCAGGTTGTTCGTCGCTTCCCCAAAGGTCTTTGCCGTCGCTGCCCAGGCCGAATGCGCCGACTTCCAAACCACGCAGGGCTTTTTGCAGCGACTCGCGGAAGGTACGTCCGATGGCCATCGTTTCGCCGACGCTTTTCATTTGCGTCATCAGCGTCGCGTCGGCTTCGGGGAATTTCTCGAACGCGAAGCGGGGAACCTTGGTCACGACGTAGTCGATCGTCGGTTCGAAGCAGGCTTTGGTTTTCTGGGTGATGTCGTTGGGCAATTCCCACAAGCGATAGCCGACGGCCAGCTTCGCGGCGATTTTGGCGATCGGGAACCCAGTCGCTTTACTAGCCAACGCACTCGAGCGGCTGACGCGGGGGTTCATCTCGATCACGATCATGCGTCCCGTTTCGGGGTTGATCGCGAACTGGATGTTACTGCCTCCGGTTTCGACACCGATTTCACGGATGACGGCCAGCGAGGCGTCACGCATCCGTTGGTATTCTTTGTCCGTCAGGGTTTGAGCGGGGGCGACGGTGATCGAGTCCCCGGTGTGAACACCCATTGGGTCGAAGTTTTCGATCGCGCAGATGATGACGACGTTGTCGTCGGCATCCCGCATCACTTCCATTTCGTACTCTTTCCACCCGATGATCGATTCTTCGATCAAGACTTCGGTGACGGGTGACTGGTCGAGACCGTTTTTGACCAGCGAGTCGAACTCGTCTTTGTTGTATGCGATTGCGCTGCCGCTGCCGCCCATGGTGAAACTGGGGCGGACGATCGCTGGCAGGCCGACTTCATCCAGTGCGGCGCGTGCTTCTTGGATCGTGTGGACGGTGAAGCCTTTGCAGACGTCCAGGCCGATTTTTTCCATCGCGACTTTGAATTGGTCGCGTTCTTCGGCTTTCGCGATCACTTTCGCGTTGGCGGCGATCATTTCGACGCCGTATTTCTCCAACACCCCGTTGGCGTCCAAGTCCATCGCGACGTTCAAGCCGGTCTGGCCGCCAAGGGTGGGCAACAGTGCGTCGGGGCGTTCCTTTTCGATGACCTTTTCGACCATTTGCCACGTCAGCGGCTCGACGTAGGTCGAATCGGCGGTCGCCGGGTCCGTCATGATGGTTGCGGGGTTGCTGTTGACCAGCACGACCTCGTAACCCTCTTCGCGAAGTGCCTTACAGGCCTGCGTTCCCGAGTAATCGAATTCACAAGCTTGCCCGATGACGATCGGGCCGCTTCCAATAAGCAAGATTTTTTTAATGTCGTCGCGTCGTGGCACGTCGATTTTCCGGTGGTCAGTACGATCGAATCCAAATTTCGGGAAGGATATCAGATCAACCACCGACTTGCGTAGGACACGGACGCCGATATTTTTGCGTTCGCGGCCCAGTTTTCCCGAAGTCCGCTCGCAAGGGGGACGGCGAAACGGCGCTGTCGTCGCACGCCGGAGAGCATCGCGACATCGAGTTCAATCGAAGCTGATCTGTCCCGAGAGACAAAAAAGTTTTTTGGGGCTGAACGACGCTCTGGCGATTTCTCACGCCAGAGGTCGAATTTTCAAGCGACCTGATCGCTTGTGATTAGACCGCAGGATCGGCGGGCAGATCATCTGCGGCTGCCGCGTCGGCGACGGTCGGTTCTGTTTTCGTGCGATCCCAGAAGGTCACGGCAAAGATCACGAAAATGATCGCGGCCATGATCGCTGGAGAGAGCCAGAAATTCTTCCACTGCTCCATCGTGCTGGCGAGCAACTCTGGATCCAGGGATTCAGGCAGCGAGCGCGAGAACATTTTCGTGAACGATTCGAGGAACGATACCGCTTCTCCTTCGCCACGGGCCTGGCCGAGTGCTTCGACATAGTTGGGCGAAGCGACTTGTTCCCCGTATTTGCCGAACGTCAGGTTCAACGGAATGAATCCGAACAGGTTTCCGCCCGCCATGATTCGGTAGCCGAAGAACATTCCGACACCCTGAGTCAGGAACACCAACAACCCTTGTGCCTGGCCACGAATCGCAGCCGGTGCTTTTTGGTCGGTGTACATGAATCCGGTAACGAAAAAGAAGTCGTAGCAGATCCCGTGCAGGGCAACGGCCAACAAAAGCATCCAAGTGACCTGATCGGGAGCACCGAATGCGAACAGGGCATATCGCAGAACCCAGCACGCCATCCCGACCAAGATCATCACTTTCACGCCCAAGCGGCGGAAGAAGAACGGGATCAGCAGCATGAAAAAGATTTCTGACATCTGGCCGATGGTCATCGTTGCCGCCGGTTCCGAGAAGCCGGTTTGGTTCAAGTAGGTCGCCGTCATGCCGTAGTAATACGCCAGCGGAACGCAGATCAGCGTCGAGCAGACCGCGAAGACCAAGAAGTTGAAGTCTTTCAACAGCGCGAATGCGTCAACCATGAACAGCGATCGCATGTCCATCGGCTTGCCTTTCAACGGAGGCGGTGTGTTGGGCAAAAAGAAACACAGCGCGCCCAAGGCAAGCGAACTGACCGCCCCGAGCCAGAAAATATTGTACGAAGATGACCAACCGAATCCGCCCACGGTCAAACCGGCGACGATCCAACCGATCGTGCCCCACACGCGAATCTTTGGGAATTCGTTTTGGCTGGGGATATTCGAGAACGCAACCGTGTTGCCCAAGCCCAGCGTCGGCATGTAGCAGAGCAGGTACGCCAAGATCATCCAAACCAGCGTTTTGCCGGCGGTGTTTTCGGCTTGTTGGCGTTCGGTGAACACATCGGCGTCATAGGTTCCGGCTGCACGCATCGATTCGGCCATTTCATTGGCGAACACCGATGCGTTCTCGGCGATTCCGGGAAGTGACAACATGATGCAGCCGCCGACCAGCATCAGCACGCCCATCACACGCTCGGACGAGAACAAGCGGTCAGCGATCAAGCCGAGGAACAGCGGTGCAAAGATCGCAGCGATTGGCGCCGCTTCATATGCTCCACCAATAAACGCCCCCAGCAGTTTTGTATCCATTGCCGCCGAAAGGCTGGCAAACCAGGCTCCCCAGGCAAAGAACTGGAGGAACATCATCAATTTTAAGCGAACAGTGGTAGGCATCTTGGACGTCTAGATCTGGCGTGGCAATGAAACCGATCAGCCCATTGGACTTGGTAAAGGGCACCGAGGTATTGGCGCTAATCGGTACGCATCGGTGGACAACAGGGGAATCTGGGCGGGCTCCTATGATAACGTTGTGTTCACAAAAAGGTGTACCACCAGACGGCACTTGTCATCACAACGGCGAAATCATCTGCCTTGAAGCACGTGAAGATGCCGCAGGGTTTTCGCAAACGTCACCTTCGCGGCTTTCAAAAGCCGCTGGACCATTTCATCCGCCAACGGATCACCCGTGTCTGTCGAACCGCCGTTACCGAAACCATGCGAGCTTTGCGGTCGGCGGACCAAGCGAGGGACGACCGAGCACCACTTGATTCCTCGCACGTGCCATCGCAACAAGTGGTTCAAAAAACGGTACACTCGCGAGCGGATGAGGCAAACCGTTTC
This sequence comes from Rhodopirellula sp. MGV, assembly GCF_002251265.1. Taxonomy (NCBI): domain Bacteria; kingdom Pseudomonadati; phylum Planctomycetota; class Planctomycetia; order Pirellulales; family Pirellulaceae; genus Rhodopirellula; species Rhodopirellula sp. MGV. The sequence continues at coordinate 25,875 of NZ_NPDI01000021.1, forward strand.
GCTTTGTCACGAATGCCACAATTGCATTCACCGCTTTGTGCCCAGGGAAAAGGAACTGGGGCGTCACTTCAACACTCTCGAATCACTTCTCGCGCACGAGCAGATCGGGCGATTTGTTGAGTGGGTCAAAAACCAGAAATAGGCTGCCGAGTAACCGCATGGAAGATTCCGGTTGGGAAGACGACGATCACGAATTTGACGCCGGCGTCGACGGCTTCTCGCTAGACGATCTGGGCACCGCGTACGCGCGAGCGGCCGCGAAGCACGACCCAGAAACCTTTGCCGCGCCGCCGGAACCGGAACCCGAGGAATCCGACTCGGAGGATGATGACGGCGTCGAGTCGGACGCGCCGGAAACGGACGATACCGTCCACCCCGAAGGCATCATCGAAGCCGCACTCTTCGTCGGTCACCCAGAGAATGACGCCTTTACCGCTCGCCGTCTCGCGTCCTTGATGCGCGACGTGACCGAAGAAGAAGTGGTCGAAATGATCGACTCGCTCAACGCGTCGTACAAAGAACACGGTCAGGCACTTCGCATCATCGAGAACGAAGGCGCGTATCGTTTGACGATCGCACCGGCTGTTGAAACGGTACGCCAGTCCTTTCTTGGTAAAGTCCGCGAAACAAGACTCAGCCAAGCGGCAATCGAGGTCCTCGCACTCGTCGCTTATCAGCCAGGTGTCACCAGTCAAACGGTTCAGGATCAGCGTGGAAAAGACTGCGGTTCGCTCTTGAACCAGTTGGTTCGGCGTCGGCTGCTGGAAATGAAACGCCTTGAACCGGATGGCGGCGGCAAAAAGGTCCCGCACTACTATCCGACCGAGCGTTTCTTGACGCTGTTCGGTCTGGAAACGCTGGAGGATTTGCCGATGGTCGACGACAGCACGTCGGGGCTGTAATTCAAATCGGCTTGTCTTGAACGAAAAAGAAAAGGGCCTTGGCTGAATACCAAGACCCTTTTCGCTAATTCAGAAGTCGCGAGCTGAAGACTACTTCAGTTTCGCGGCGAAGTGTGGTCCGCCGTAAAGTGCCGCGTCGCCCAGCATTTCTTCGATGCGGAGCAGTTGGTTGTACTTGGCCATACGATCGCTGCGGCTTGCCGATCCGGTCTTGATTTGTCCGGTGCAAAGTGCAACTGCCAAGTCAGCGATGGTGCTGTCTTCGGTTTCACCACTGCGGTGGCTGGTCACGGCGGTGTAACCGTGGCGAGCAGCCAATTGGATCGCGTCGATGGTTTCGGTCAGCGAACCGATTTGGTTGACTTTGATCAGAATGCTGTTGGCGATTCCTTCGTCGATGCCTTTTTGCAGACGCTGAACGTTGGTGACGAACAAGTCGTCGCCGACGAGTTGGACTTTGTCGCCAACGCGCTCGGTCAGTTTCTTCCAGGTGTCCCAGTCGTCTTCGTCGCAACCGTCTTCGATGCTGCAGATGGGGTACTTGTCGCACCAGCCAGCCAAGAAGTCGACCATTTCGTCGCCCGACAGTTCTTTGCCGTCGATCGAGTACTTTTGCTTGTCGCGGTCGTAGAACTCGGTCGAAGCCGCATCGAGAGCGATCCAAACTTGTTCGCCGGCTTTGTAGCCTGCTTGGTCGATCGCTTGCATGATGACGTCGAGAGCTTCTTGGTTGCTCTTCAAGTCAGGAGCGAAACCGCCTTCGTCACCAACAGCGGTGTTGTAACCTTTGCTGCTGAGAACCTTTTTCAGGTTGTGGAAGATCTCGGTACCGCAACGCAGTGCGTCGCTGAATCGTTCGAATCCGAGTGGCATAACCATGAATTCTTGGATGTCGACCGAGTTGTCGGCGTGTTCGCCACCGTTGATGATGTTCATCATGGGGGCTGGCAATAAACGAGCGCCGACGCCACCGAGGTAACGGTACAACGGCTGGCCGGTCGAAGCGGCCGCGGCGTGTGCGGTTGCGAGCGAAACGCCCAGGATCGCGTTGGCGCCCAGGTTGCTCTTGTTGTCGGTGCCGTCCAGGTTGATCATGGTCGCGTCGATCTCGGCTTGATCGAGTGCGTCCATGCCTTGCAGTTCGCTGGCGATCTTTTCGTTGACGTTGTTGACTGCTGTCAGGACGCCTTTTCCGAGGAAGACAGACTTATCGCCATCGCGAAGTTCCCATGCTTCGTGAGCACCGGTGCTGGCGCCGCTGGGAACTGCCGCACGACCGTGAGCACCGTCCTCCAACAGGACCTCGCATTCAATGGTGGGGTTTCCGCGGCTGTCGAGAATCTGGCGTGCGTGGATCGCTTGGATCAGGGACATCGGAATTCCTCTTGCAAATTGTTCGGTTGGGGGTGTGTTAAGGGGGGAATGCCTAAAGCCATCGCTTGTCGGTTCGGGCGGCATTCTGTCCAATGCGAGCTCAAGTGACTACCCGCCGAGCGCTTTTGCGACAATTTACACCCTTGGTTCCTCAACAATGTTCACTGGTCTTGTAGAAACGATGGGCACGGTCGTCGACCTGATCGACGATCCACCCGGCAAACGGCTCCGCGTCGAGTCCGATTTGATCGCTTCGGACGTCGCGATGGGCGACAGTATTTGCATTAACGGATGCTGTTTGACGGTCATCGCCATCGACGGAACGAAGCTCGATTTCGAAGCCGGCGAGGAAACCCTCTCGCGCACTAACCTGGGCGAATTGAGTGCCGGAGGTAAAGTTAACCTGGAACGCTCACTGGAAGTGGGGGCACGGATGGGTGGCCACTACGTCAGCGGTCATGTGGATACTTTGGGCGAATTGATCGAAAGAACCGAGGATCCGCCTTGGGCAACCCTTCGTTTTCGCCTGCCAAAACGCTACGCTTCCCAAATCGCCGCCAAGGGAAGCATTGCGATCGACGGGATCAGTTTAACCGTTGTCGACGCTGACGAAGACAGTTTCAGTGTCGCGTTGATTCCGCACACCTTGAGCGTCACGACACTCGGCCAGCGTCGTGTCGGCGACAAAGTGAACTTGGAAACAGACATCCTGGCCAAATACGTCCAGCGCTCACTGGGGCTGCTGACCGTCGAATCGCAACAGTAAACCATCGGCCCTTTCACTAGGCACCCACCGTTTTGAATCAGCCACGTCAGACCGCCAGCTACCTGTCCCGTCGACTGAGCGAAGCCGGATTGCGTCCGGTTTCAAAGTACGGACAGAACTTTCTGATCGACTTGAACCTCGTCGGGCTGATCGCCGACTCCGCCGAACTGCGTCCCAACGACGTCGTCCTGGAAGTCGGCACCGGTGTGGGATCGTTGACCAGCCAACTGGCCGACAAAGCCGCTGCGGTTTTAACCGTCGAAATCGACAAAAACCTGCACCAGCTCGCCAGCGAAGAACTCGCCCATCGCCCCAACGTCAAGCTGATCCAAGGCGACGCGCTGCGCAACAAAAACTCGCTGCGCGATGACATCATGGAATCGATTCGCGACGCGATGCAGCGTGTTGGCGAGGAAGCACGCTTTTTGCTGGTCGCGAACCTGCCCTACAACGTGGCGACACCGATCATTTCCAACTTGCTGCACCAAACGCCAGCGCCCGATGCGATGGTCGTGACCATCCAAAAAGAACTCGCCGAACGGATCGTCGCTAAACCGTCGACGAAGGACTACAGCGCCCTGAGCATCTGGATCCAGTCACTCTGTAGCGCCGAGATCGTTCGTGTTCTCGGTCCAAAAGTGTTCTGGCCCCGCCCCAAAGTCGACTCAGCCGTTTTGCGGATCGACTTGGACCCAGCACGACGCGACGCGATTCCGGATTTGAAGTACTTCCACGAAACGTTGCGAGCGTTGTTTTTCCACCGCCGCAAGTTTCTGCGCAGCAACGTGATCAGCGCGATGAAAGGGCGAATGGAAAAGGAGCAAGTCGACGAAGTGCTGCAACAACTCGGCCATAACGAAGATTCACGGGCTGAGCAATTGACCGTCGAACAGATCAATACGCTGATCGAAAGTTTGCGGATTGCCGAATCGCAAAACTAAACCTGACGTCCAAAACGGATAACGTCACGTCACCTTCTTCGCTACACCTTTGATCCATTCGCTGTGAGCCAAAACGTCAAACTGTTCGCCGGTATCGCCGAGAAAAACGCAACCCTGTTCCGACGCGTCCGTGTGGGGCTAGGAGATCCGGCTGCCTGGGTTGAAACCGACACCGGACAATTTGCGATCGTCCGCGATTTGGAAATGGACCGAGTTCGCAAAAACTGCTCTGCGGAAAAGGTTTACTGCCCAGCCGACCTTGCGCCGCCCGAAGGTTTGGACGCTGACCGCGAAACCGCAACCGCGCAGGCGCTCGCACAGTTCTGTGTCAAACAGGGCTACGAAATGGTTACGGTCGATCGCACGTTCCCGTTTATCTTTGCTTGGTACCTGAGCCAAGCCGGAATTGATGTTGGTTACGACAGCGATCTCGGTGTGGTGGATCGCCGTCAAAAGTCGGAACAAGAAATCGGTTGGCTTGCCGAGGCACAAGCGGAGACCGAAGCGGTGATGCGCGTCATGTGCGAAATGATTGCCAATGCGGCGGTCAACAGCGATGGCTTGCTGACGCATGGGGGCGAGATCCTGACCAGCGACAGCGTTCGCGCGATGGCAGCCACCGAATTTATGAACCGCGGTTATTCGATGAGTCACGGGGCGATTATCGCGACCGCACCGCATGTTGCCGATTGCCACCACGCCGGCGAAGGCCCTTTAAGTACCGGTGTGCCGATCGTGGTGGACTTGTTCCCGACCAATCAAAAGACACGCTACTGCGGCGACTGCACCCGTACCGTCGTAAACGGTGAACCGACTGACACGGTCAAGAAAATGCACGCTGCCGTCGTTGCCGCAAAAGCAGCCGCAACCGCTCAGTTGATCACCGGCAGCAGCGGTGACGCGGTTCACAAAGCGACCGAGCAAGCGTTGACCGAAGCGGGCTACAAATCGTCACGCGGAACGATCACCGACGAGCCGTCGATCCAGCATGGCACCGGTCACGGGATTGGTTTGGAAGTTCACGAGCCGATCTTGTTGGATTTTGGTGGCGGCACATTGCTGGAACGCGAGGTCTTCACGATCGAGCCTGGCCTGTACGGTCGAGTCGATGGCGGAGTGCGGATTGAAGACATGTTGGTCGTGAGAGATGATCAGGCCGAAAACCTGAACCGGCTGCACGAAGGACTTGACTGGAAGTAAGCGGGTGGAGAGAAGTGGTATGTCGACCGCAAAGATAGGCGTCGTCACGGTCAGTGATCGTGCGAGCCGTGGCGAGTACGAAGACCTTGGTGGACCGGCGATTCGCGAATACCTCGCCGAAGTTTTGACCAGTCCATTTGAAACGGTCGACCGCATCATTGCCGATGAACGTCAAACGATCGAGGCGACGCTTCGCGAACTCTGTCTCAAAGAAGGCTGCTGCTTGGTGGTCACCACCGGTGGGACCGGGCCTTCACCTCGCGACGTCACGCCGGAAGCGACCGAAGCGGTTTGCGATCGCATGATGCCAGGCTTTGGTGAATTGATGCGGAAGGTGTCGCTCGAAAAAGTTCCCACCGCGATTCTGTCGCGTCAAACGGCCGGATTGTTGGGGACCAGCTTGGTCGTGAACTTACCCGGCAAACCGAAAGCGATCGGGGAATGTCTGGACGCGGTCTTTCCTGCGATTCCCTACTGCATCGATCTGATGGAAGGCCCGCGCCTTGAAACCAACCCGGATCGGATCCAAGCGTTTCGGCCCAAGGCAAAGTAGCGTCTCCGTTGTGGGCCGGTTTGAGGCCACCTATCGACGACCTGGGATTGAACCCAAACGCAGAGCGACACGCGACTGACTTGGCGCGGGTGTGCTCCCTAGACAAAACGGCGCGAACCGGTTTTCATAGTGGGTTGTCTTGCCAGGAAACCTCCACGAACAGCTGATTCCATGACCACACTCGCGACACCAAGTTTTTCGACCAGCCGTCACCAAATCGCGGGTCAGTCCGTTAGTGAGCTGGCAAAAAAATTCGGTACGCCGTTGTATGTCTATGATCTGGCGGTCATTGAGCAGCGCATTGCCGATCTGGCCAAGTTTGACGTGGTGCGATACGCGCAGAAAGCTTGCAGCAACCTTGCGATTTTGGATCGTATGCGTCGCAAAAACGTGGTGGTTGACGCCGTCAGTGCGGGTGAGATCTATCGTGCCCTTGCCGCCGGGTACTCGGCCGAAAACCACGGTATCGTTTACACCGCTGACATCTTTGACAGCGCAGCGTTGGAACTGGTGCTTGAGCACAACATCCACGTCAACTGTGGATCGCCTGACATGATCGCGCAGCTTGGCGAACGTCGCCCCGGTGCGGAGGTGACCTTGCGGATCAATCCAGGTTTTGGTCATGGGCACAGCCAAAAAACCAATACGGGTGGCGAGCAGTCCAAGCACGGGATCTGGCACTCGCAAATCGACGAGTGTCTGCGTTTGGCAGATCAGTTCGGCGTCACGATTACCGGCTTGCACATGCACATCGGTTCGGGCACTGATCTGGAACACCTCAGCGAAGTCTGTGATGCGATGCGGCGCACCGCAATGGAAGTTGGCCGCACGGTGAAAACCATCAGTGCCGGTGGCGGATTGCCGGTGCCATACAACGCATCGGAAACCTACGTCGACTTGAACAAGTACTTCGAGCTCTGGGACACGGCTCGCAACCAACTTGCCGAATCTTTCGGACACGCGATTTCGTTGGAAATCGAACCCGGTCGCTACCTATCCGCCGAAGCCGGATCGCTGATCGCTGAAGTCCGCAGTGTAAAGAAGGTCGGTGACAATCTGTTCTTCCTGCTCGACGCCGGCTTCAACGACTTGGCTCGGCCAGTGATGTACGGTGCCTATCACCCCATTTCCGTTTGCGGTGCCGATGGCAACTCGGTTTCCGATCGTGAAACCGTTGACGCAGTGATCGGCGGACCGCTTTGTGAATCGGGTGACATCTTTACTCAACGCGAGGGCGGTTTCGTCGATCAACGAAATCTTCCGATGTGTCGTGTCGGGGATTACGTGATCCTGGAAAATGCCGGTGCGTACGGCTTCGTGATGGCCAGCAACTACAACAGCAAACTGCGAGCCGCTGAAGTGCTGATCGAAGACGGCGAGGCCAAGTTGATTCGCAAGCGTGAGACGTTCGAAGACCTGACACGGTCCGAGATCATCCCTCAGTAACGGCGTGCGAACCACGCAAACGCTGCGAGTTTAGGACATCATCCATTCGGCAATGCGAGCGCTCGCGTTGCCGTCGCCATAAGGATTCGCGATGGATGCGGTGTCGGCGAGTTTGCCTCGCCGCAAGAGCTCCGAAACACGCTCGACGATCAGGTCACGATTGGTTCCGACCAATTCAGCCAATCCGGCTTCGACGGCTTCAGGTCGTTCGGTTTTCTCACGCGTGACAAGGACACCGCTGCCAAGCGACGGGGCTTCTTCTTGCACGCCGCCAGAGTCTGTTAGCACGACCGTGGCGCGGTCCATCAGCCAGACAAACCCTGGATAGTCAGCTGGTGGGACCAAGTGAATGTTCGTGCTGCCGGAGAGACATTTGCGAACCGGTCCTTGGACGTTGGGATTCAAGTGGACCGGGTAAATGAACTCGGTCTCTGGAAACGAGCGTGACAGATCAAGCAGGGCATCACAGATTTGTTGCAGTCCGTCGCCAAAGTTTTCACGGCGATGGCCGGTGACCAAGACCACACTGTCAGCGGCTGCCATTGGGTATTGGGTGCGCCACTTGTCGTCGTCGGCACGTTCACGTTTGACAGCCAACATCAACGCGTCGATGACGGTGTTTCCTGTGATGCGGACTGAATCTGTCGCGACGCCTTCGTCGAGGAGTGCTTGTTGGCTTCGTGCGGTGGGGGCGCAGTGCAGCGTGGTGACTAATCCAGCGACGCGGCGATTGAATTCTTCGGGCCAAGGGGCATCGAGGTCACCGGTGCGCAGTCCAGCTTCGACGTGCACAATTGGCAAGCGGTGATAAAACGCTGCCATTGCGGACGCCATCACGGTTGTGGTGTCACCCTGGACCACCAAGCAGTCCGGTTTTTGTTCCTGAATGACTTGGTCGACCGCTTCGAGGCAGCGTGCGGTTAGGCCGGTCAGGGTCTGCCCGGGCCGCATCAGGCCAAGATCAATGTCGGGAGTGATTTCAAAGTAGCCGAGGACCTGATCGAGCATTTCGCGATGCTGTCCGGTGCTGCACACGGTCGGTGACACCGCGTGGGAATGCTTTTGTAGCTCGAGGACCAGAGGGGACAGCTTGATCGCCTCGGGGCGGGTTCCAAAAACGATCAGGGGGCGCAGGTGGTCACCATTATGACGCTGAATCAGGGAAGCGGTCACGAGATTGAGGGCGTTTGCGGGCTCGAGGTGGAGGATCAGGTAAAGTCTGCCGATTACCGAGGGCAGCGGACGGTTGCTGGACAGCAAGTTAGCTGAAAAACAGCCCAGAACGGTCCGTAGGCCTTTGGATTGTTTGCAAATCCCCTTGGGAATTGGATTCGGCGCGGCTATACATATAGTCCGACTGAAGCCGTCCCTGAATTAATGATGGCCGTCGTAGAACGAAACACAGCCCTATCGGAACAGAGATTGACCGCTCGGACGGACGCGAACGTGTGCGTATGACGACTTTTCCATGCTCACGCCGCACGAGGAAGATGAAATCCCGTCAGCAGACTCCCATTGGCCCGCAAGCGTAGCTTTTCAAATTGCCAGTGCCCGCTGACGCCTCCCAAATTTCCCTCGATTTGCTTCCGGACCGAACAAAACGATTGATGAGAATCGGTTGCCCGCCCGCTGCTGGCCGATCTCGTTGCGATACCAGATAAACCCTGAGCCGCCGCCGACGACGCGATTGCGGCTCGATTACGCAGAATCGATTGAATGTCAGACAATTGGAATCTCCTCGCTAAATTACTCGGCACCCCTCAACCACCGCAGCCTCGGGAGGATCAGTCAGCAAAGTCTCAGCCGCAAAATCAAAGCGATTCGCAACCCCAGGCTGATCAAGACGCCCAAGCTGACTTGGAAAACGCTGGCGATGACAGCGGTTCGGTGACTCGTGAGATGCCGCCCGTTGCCGAAGCCGCCGTGGATTTGGATTCCGATCTGAGTCCGACCGACGATTCGCTCAATCAGGAAAACGGTCAGGAAGCTGACGACATGTCGGCTGAAGACGTTCTGCAGGCCTTGACGTCGCAAACGGTGATGACGCAGTTGCCTGGATTTGGCGTGTCTCAGCGTGACCCCGGAATGGATGAGTTGACGTCGGGTGGGCCCGCTGTCATCGAACAGCCCCTGGTCCCAGAATTGCTCGAGAAAGAAACTGCGACCACTGCATCAGACGAACTGTTCGAGCAGCCCCCTGTCGAGACGCAAGAAGAGGAAAACACCGCTTGGTCCGACCTCGCCGGTCAACTGGGAATCGAATCCACAACCGCCCCGCCGCCTCACCGCGAACCACTGAAGGTCGAAAGCCGGCAGGCTTCGAGCGTCGCACCGGCGAAGCCAGCACGTGCGTCGGGTGGATTTGGCGATGGATTGGGCCTGGATCTTGGTCCAGATCCTGAAGAACTCGACGTGGAACCTCAGTCGCCAGAATCAGAAACAAAGGCGAGCGAAGTTAGCGACAGCGCACCGCAAACGAGCGCGGAACCGGCCTTGCCCTCATTTGACCAGGGCGAAGAGATCGACCCACTGTCGTTTAAATCGTTCCGGGATCTGCCGGACGAGGATGGAGACGACGAAGCAGCTGCTACGTCAGATGCAGACGTCGAGGCGACGGTTGAGGTTCAGGAGCGTCCGCGACGTGGACGCCGTGAACGTGGCCGAGGACGCGGTGGCGACGACCGCAAATTCAACGATCGTGCTGAGTCCAAAGCAGAACCGGAGTCCGACGAACAGGAAGACGAAAGCGAAGCTCTGGAAGCAAACTCGTCAGCTCGATCGGGTGGCCGCGACCGACAGCCAGAACGCGATCGCGACGAACGCCGGCCTCGCCGTGGACGCCGCGGCCAACGTCAGCGTATGGCAGAAAACGATGGCGATGCCGAATCTTTCGATGCGGCGATCGAAGAGCTCGAACAAGACGAACAACCATTCGAAGAAGTCAGCGAAGAATCTCCTTCGCGTTCTGGTCGTCGCCGTCGACGCGGTCGCAATCGTCGAGGCCGCGACTTTGAAGATCGTGAAGTCGAAGCGGTTGATGACGAAGAAGAAGTTGAAGTTCTCGAAGTCGACGCGGAATCCGATGAGTCCGACGACGAAGACGAAGACGAAGAATCCGGTAGCCGCCGTCGCCGACGTCGTGGACGCCGCCGTCGCGGTGGACGCAAACGCCGTGGGGCGGATGACGCACAGGATTCGTTCGAGGACGAAGGCGACGATGATGACGAGGCCGATGAAATCGTCTCTCGTCAGCCGACCTTTGATGACGACCACGAGGACGACGAAGAAGTCGACGCGATCCGCCGTGGGCGCCGACGTCGTGGACGCCGTGGACGTGGTCGTGCCGGTCGCACTGAGGGTGAGACGGAAGTACGCAGCGAGTCGGTAAGCGAAGAAGCCGATCGTACACGCGGACGCCGCCGAGTCAGCAGCAGCGAAGAGGACGACGCTGATACGAACGGGTCTCCCCGACGCCGAGCGATCGTGCCCACCTGGAACGAAGTCGTTTCGCTGCTCGTCGACAACAACGTCGAGAATCACAAAAAGGCAGGCCCTGCGAAAGGGAAAGGCCGCGGAAAACGCCGCTAGACACCACAACGCTTCAATCCGGCCGGAGGCGACATCGCTATCGCCTTTGGCCTTGCGCAGGTGCTAGAATGATTAACAAGCGGCGGTTCATTGGAACGGCCGCAATTACGGCTTCCTGTGACGTTGTTCCGGATTCAACATGTTGATGAAGCGTCTCGCTTGGTTGCCCCAAGCCATCGGTAAACTTGCTGCTGTGACCGCTCTGATTACCGCAGAGCCTTTTCTGAATGCATGCCCCGCCGAACAGTTCGATCTGTATTTCTTGGGCGGCCAATCGAACATGGAAGGGTTTGGGAAAGTCAACGAACTTCCCGACCAACTGAGCGGACGATTGCCAGGTGTTTACATCTATCACAGTCCAGCGGCCGCCGACCAAACACCTGCTACCGGCGACGGATTTTGGTCAACGTTTCAACCAGGTCACGGAACAGGGTTTCAGTTGCGAAACGGCACGATCCGCTATTCCGACTGCTTCGGATTAGAAGTTTCAATGCTTCACGCCTTAAAGGCGGCAAACCCCAACCGAAATATCGCGGTGGTGAAATACGCGAGAAATGGCTCCTCAATCGCCATCGCCGGCGCGGGGCGATTCGGATGTTGGGACCCAGATTTTGAAGCGTCCGAAGGGCTGGAGCGTTCGATCAATCAATACGATCACTGCTTAGCGACGATTCGACGAGCGTTCGCAGATCGCGATATCGACAACGACGGCGAAGTCGACGAATTGATTCCGGCCGGAATCGCTTGGATGCAAGGCGAAAGCGACGCGACAGTCGATCAGGAGACCGCCGAGGAATACGCGAAGAACCTCAAACGCTTGATGGACTTGCTACGAGCGGCGCTCCGTACTGACGACTTGCCGGTTGTAATTGGACGCATCTCGGATAGCGGCAATCACCCTTCGGGGCGTGTTTGGACGCATGGAGATCAACTCCGGCAACAACAACAGCAGTTTGTTGACGCGGACGCTTGCGCGGAATTGGTGACGTCCACCGACCAGTACGAGTACTCGGATCCGTGGCATTACGATTCGGCTGGCTATGTCGACTTGGGCAAAGAGTTCGCTGCGGCGTTTCTGCGATTGCAGGATCACGGCCCCCAGCGAACTTATATCACTCAGTAGTCGTTGCTACTTCAAGACGCCAATACACCCGGCAGAACACCGGTGCTATCGGCGAACTTGTCGATGCCGGTGCCCAGCGCCGATAACATCGACGCATACAAATTAGCAAGCGGCGTGTCGTTACCAAAACTGAGGTGCTGGCCACTGTTGAGTCGGCCGCCCGCTTTACCGGCGACAACGATTGGCAAGTTATGTGGACTGTGGCTATTACCGTCGCGAAGCCCTGATCCATACATGATCATCGAGTGATCCAGAACGGTGCCATCGCGTTCTTGCATGGATTCAAGTTTGTTCAGCAAGTACCCGTATTGTTCGATGTGCCATTGATTGATCAGCTGGTACTGGGCCAGCTTTTCTTCGTTTCCTTGGTGGTGCGAGATGTCGTGGTGGCCACCGGACACGCCATCGAGGAACGAGAAATTACGCCCGCTGACCGCATTACCGAACATAAACGTGCAGACCCGGGTCGTATCGGTTTGAAACGCTAACGCGATCATGTCCATCATCAAGCGGACGTGCTCTTGATGGTTGTCGCGGGACGCCTCACCGGGGCGTTTTTCAGGATTAACCGAAACCAGTGGTTGCCAGTTTGCGGATTGGCTCGCGGACTGTTTTTCAATTCGCTTTTCGATCGAACGCAGAGACTGCATGTACTCATCCATGCGATGACGATCGGACGCACCGAGCATTCGATTGAGCTGCTTCACATCTCCCAATGCCCGGTCAAGCAACAACTGATCACGCCACGCCGATTGTGCTGAAGGCTTTGTCGCACGCAGCAGACGGTCGAAAACAGATTGTGGATTGAGTTCTTTGGCAAGCGGGCTGGTGGGGCCGTTCCAAGCGATATGCGATCCGTAAACACGTGTGTAGCCGACATTGGTGTCGACACCCGTCGTGACCGGATCGATCCCCAGTTCCAGTGATCGTAGCGGCGTGTGCTGTTCACCGAAGTCAGCTGCGATTTGGTCGACCGAGCGACCGTTGCAGTTCAAGTCGATTCCAAGCGATTTGTTGATCGTGGTGCAAGTTAGGTAGCCTGAGCACTTGACGTAGTGGCCGTCGCCGACGTTGCTGGCCTGGTTCCAAAGGTTGGACAAGACCAACAGTTTGTCTTTGTAGGACGAGAGGGGCTGCAGGGTCGGCGAAAGTTCAAAGTCTTTGCCTTCGCCCTTAGGAGTCCATTGGTCAGCACGTACCCCGTTGGGAACAAACATCGCTGCCATTCGGATTGGCGTGTCCGACGGACGCTGGCCTTGTGCGTCGGTTTCGACCGACGCCTCATCGCCTCTTGATTCGCTCATCATCGCTTCTAACCAAGGCAGTGCTAATGCCATTCCGGTTCCACGAAGTAGCGTTCGTCGCGAAAGTGGTCCGCGAAGTTTCGCATCGCCGTTCAGATAGACCGAACTTTCGCGTTGAGATGATTGTTTTGCAGAACGTTTCATAGCCGAACTTTCCGTGCAATCGGTGGGATGATGGGCGAGACCTAGCTGGCTCACCGGCGGGATCTGTATTGTAGGCAATGAAGTGCCAATCGGCGAATAATTCGCAGCTTGGCGGACTATTCACTGCCGCGTTTGTAGCGAAACGGGACGCTTAAAACGATTTCCTTGATCAATGTCTGGGATCGGTAATCGTCCTGTGCCAGATTTTGCGTGATTTCCTCAACCACGCAGTTGTCTTCTTCGGTTAGTCCCCGTGACAGCGCGTACCCGAGTACTTTCGAAACGAAATGACGGACGAATTTATCCTTGCGTTCCATGAGTAGTGCTTTCAGTTCTTCGTGACCGTCGAAGGTCTGACCGCCCGGCAGTTCGCCGCGCGTATCGATCGGCTGACCGCCTGCCTCATCTCGCCAACCGCCAAGTAGGTCATAGTTTTCGAGTCCAAAGCCGAGTGGGTCGATCATGTCGTGACAACTCGCACAGGTCGCGTTATCGCGGTGCAACTCTAATTGTTCACGAAGACTGCTCGGTACATTTGACGAATCATTTTCCTCGAGAGCGGGGACGTCCGGAGGTGGGGGAGGCGGTGGTGTCCCGAGTATCGTTTCCAGGATCCATTTGCCGCGAAGAACCGGACTCGTTCGATACGGATGGGAGGAAACGGCCAACACCGCTCCCATTCCCAGCAGACCTCCACGGTGGTGATCGGGTTCCAGGTCGGTACGCCGAGGTTGCTCACGAAAGTCGCCTTTGATTCGATAGTGCGACGCCAAGGCTCGATTCAAGTAAGTGAAATCAGAATCGATGAAGTTCAACAGCGATAGGTTTTCGGCAAGTATGTCTTCAAAGAAAAACACCGGCTCGTACTTCATTCCGCCTTCGAGTTCTGAGTTGTATCGACGTGCAACTTTGGGGTCAGGGATAAACTCTCGGCCCAGTGCTCGAGTACCAAGCCACTGTTCCATAAAGCTTTCGGCGAACTCGCGAACCTTGGCATTGCGGCGAAGTCCATCATCGCTCAATCGGCTTTCCAGCATGCGTTCGACTTGTGTCTTCAAGACATCAGGGTCTTGCAGACGTTCTTCACGAGCTAGCTTTAGAAGTTCGTCGTCCGGCATCGATGCCCAAAGAAAATATGACAGTCGCGAAGCCATCTCGTATTGGCCAACCGGTGCTTGTTCGCCTGTCAAATTTGGCGTCTCGTACAACATCAGAAACTTCGGCGAAACCATCGCCGCTTGCAGCGTGACCTGAATGGCCGCGTCATACGATTCATCGGTTTCGAAAGCCATTTCAAATACCGAGACGTACTCATTGACTTCCACTTCTTCGACGCCACGGCGGAACGCACGGGGTAAGAACTTTTCGAGCACCGCACGAGCAGCATCTTTTGGCGAACGTTCAGCATTCGGTTCCGAAACAACGATCCGTCGTCGCGATCCGGGATCATTGAACGCATGGCTGAGGGCCTCGCGCGCCGCATCGATGTATTTTTCGGCGTAGATTGGCGAGATAAACAATGTCTCGGAAGCGTTGTCAAAACCTTCGCCGCCCGCACCGTCCGATGGCAGTGCGTGTCCCGCGTTGACATGGATACCCAACAGGTCGCGTACCGTATTGGCGTATTCGGTACGGTTCAGTCGGCGAAGCTGCGGTGGCCCGGGTTGTGCACCATCTTCGCAGATGGCTTTCAGGATGCTCGCCCGGACGGAATCCAAGAACGCCGAGCGGGCGACTTCTTCAGGAACGTCCGCTTCTCGCGGTGGCATTGAAAAGTTCTCGGTGCGCTCGACAACTTTTTTCCAAACCTCAAGCGATGTGTCCAAGTTCAATGACGATTCAAAGCCATCGAGTCGTAGGCCACCTTCAGCATCTTCACCCTGATGACAATCGACACAATAAGTTCCCACAAACTTAACAGCCGTAATTTCGGCTTCAGACTCGGCCAATAACGTCGCGGAAGTGATGAGTGGCAAAGTGAATGCAAACACAATGCGGAGCGTGCGCAACGCGGTCTGCGGTCCCTTGGCGGGCTTCGGATACATAGTTGCAAATTAAAAGGCGGGCGGCGTACGTGTGGTGGCGGTCCCCCGCTGCAATCGCACGCTCGTGACAGAGGATGGGTTGTTCATTGTAAACGCTGGACCTACAAGAGCGACAGAGATCTCCCGGGACATGTCGATTGCACGTGAGTTTCGCAAGATCCAATCAATTTTCGCATCGCCGCAGCCCCACCAGTCGGTTGCATCGCCGACAATGTGATCCCCGAAATCGTGGCACAGGCGAATGCGAGTCGATGCCCGTTTCAAAACATCCCACCCTTGCGCCCGCAATAGTTGAACTTCTATGAAGCGATCACCCCGTCAACTTCGCCAGCTCGAACGTAGCCAATTGAGCCGCCGTGGCTTTGTTGCGTTTTCAGGCTTATTTTCGTCCATGGTCCTGACGTCGCAGCACGTCAACGCGGACCTTGCCGTCAACCTAAACGTCAATCCGTTTACGTTGGGAGTCGCATCGGGCGATCCCGACCACCGCGGATTTGTGCTTTGGACCCGTTTGGCTCCAGAACCGTTGGAACCGAGCGGCGGAATGCCGATTCAAAACGTCGAAGTCCACTGGGAAGTCGCTACGGACGAGCAAATGAAGTCTGTGGTGGCCAGCGGGACTCATGTCGCAAGGCCAGCACTGGGGCACTCGGTCCATGTCGAGTTGACGAATCTAAAACCGGACCGTTGGTACTGGTATCGCTTCCGCTGCGGCGACGCGGAAAGCACGATTGGACGTGCACGCACGATGCCACATCCCGATAGCCAGCCTGAGAAAGTTCGATTTGGCGTCACATCTTGTCAGAACTACGAACAAGGCCTTTACACCGCCTATGAGCAGATGGCCAAGGACGAGTTGGACTTAGTTTTCCACCTCGGTGACTATATCTACGAGTACGCCGCGGGAAGGAATGGCAAAGTTCGTACGCACCACGGTCAAGAAATCATGACCTTGGACGATTATCGCAGTCGCTATGCCCAGTATCGATCTGATCCGCTTTTGCAGAACATGCACGCACAGTGCCCATGGATTTTGACCTGGGACGACCACGAGTTCGACAACAACTGTGCTGGTGAGATTTCTGAACAGAAAGACGTCGACCCGGTCGACTTTATGGTTCGTCGTGCCAACGCGTATCAAGCATACTACGAAATGATGCCGCTTCGCATTGCCCAAATGCCAACCGGCAGTGACATGCGGTTGTACCGTTCGGCACAGTTCGGTCAGCTCGCGAACTTTATGGTTTTGGATACGCGACAGTATCGCAGTGACCAACCCAACAACGACAAAAAATCGCCGCTCAATGAAGCTGCATGGGACAAGAAACAATCGATGCTCGGCCGCGAACAACGCGGATGGTTGAGCAGCCAAATGATTCAGTCCCAAGCCAACTGGAACGTGCTCGCACAGCAGGTAATGATGGGGACCGTCAATCGCAGTGGCGATAACGAGAACCCACAGTTCTCGATGGATCAGTGGCCTGGCTATTTGTATGAGCGGAAGCAAATGGTCGAATTCATGCGTGATCGCAAGATCGCCAACCCAGTGGTCTTGACCGGTGACATCCACACCAACTGGGTCAATGAGTTGCGTGTTGATGACCGCAATGAAGGAGAGGCAACCGTGGCAACCGAATTTGTCGCCACCTCACTAACAAGTGGCGGTAACGGAACGCTCAAGCCCAAGCGATTGGACGCGGTTCTGGCGAATAATCCCTGCGTCAAATACCACAACGCGGAACGTGGCTACATCCGCTGTGAAGTGACTCCGAAGCAATGGAAATCAGACTACATGACAGTTGACGAAGTCACGAAACCCGGTGGCAAGACGTTCGAGCGAGCATCGTTCGTCGTTGAATCGGGAGCAGCGAAAGTCCACAATGCCTAGCGGCCTTTTGATCTTCAAAATTGCACTGTCCCGATGTCGTCTGTTGCTTCGCAAAAAGCAGCGGTAGAGAACGCTACGTTCTCGGAGCGAAAGGCGACACGCGAAAATCAACAGGCTGCCAAAACGAGTCAGTAGCCTGTCATTGAAAATGAAAAACGCCCGGCGAGTTCGTCGGGCGTTTTGTTTTGGGTTTCAGGTTTTCTGTCTGCGTCTGACTACAGCGGCAAACGACCGGTCTGAATTTTCGGGAACGAACCGGTCAAGCCTTCTTTCATGAACGCGACGACGTCGGCTTCTTCTTGTTCGGTCAAATTCAGCGGCTTCATTTTGTCACTCAGCCACTCATTGGGGTGCCCGCCTTTGTTGTACCACGCGACGACTTCTTCCAAGGTGGCTTGGCTGCCGTCGTGCATATAAGGCGGCGACAAGGCAATATTGCGAAGGGTCGGCGTTTTGAAGGCACCCTTGTCTTTGTCGGCCTTCGTGATGACGTAGCGTCCGAGGTCTGGATCTTTGACATCCATCGCGACACCAAGATTGTGGTATTGCTCGTCCGTAAAATTAGCGCCGGCGTGACACGCGGTGCAGTTGGCTTTGCCGAAGAACAATTTCATGCCGCGTTTTGCCGATTCGCTCATTGGGTGCTTTTGAACGGCAACTTTCAATGCGTCGTACTGCTTTTTCAACTCGGGCTCTTCGTCAAGATATTCCAAGTCATCCGCAAACAGTGTTTCGAAGGTCTCGAGTTCCTTTTGGAAATCGTAGGGAGTTGGTCCGGTGACAAGCACACGCTCGAAAGTTGCCAAGGCACGACCGACGTTCTCGATGGTCACGCCATCATGAAAGACTTTCTGGAACTCGGCTTTGTAAACCGGGTGAGCGGCCAAATCGGCGATACAGGCGTCGTGGGTGTTGCCCATTTCGATCGGGTTGGCAATTGGACCAACGGCTTGGTCTTCGAGACTGGCGGCGCGTCCATCCCAGAACTGTTCTTTGCTGACGATTCGGTTGTAAGCGACGGGTGAGTTCCGGCCGCCTTCTTGTCCGTCGACTCCGACACCAAAACGGGTTTGGGCACCGTAGCCTTCCGCCGGGTTATGGCACGACGCACATGAAATGGTGTTGTCTGATGACAAGCGTGGATCAAAGTAGAGCTGACGTCCCAGCTCGATCTTTGCTCGCGTAATCGGGTTGTCGCCTGGGACGAAGATATTGCCAGAGGCTGCGACCATGCCTTTGGGAAGCTCGTACGTCAGTGGTTCGTGAATGCCGTCTTTGGACATCCACTCTTCTGCTTGCTCGACCGTCAACAACCCCTCGCCAGGAATACCCGCCAGCAGTTCGTCATCAGCACCAAGGACGACGCTGCCGATCGCGTCGGCGGCATCGACATGCCCGACAAAGCTGCTGACGCCGACAAGTGCTGCTGCCCCAACGGCAGCGCGTAGGGATGCTTGCAGGGTCAATGCGGGACGTTGGATCGTCGCCCCAAGCGTCCGACGAAGGACGGATCGGTTGTGGTTGGTCATCGCTGGATAGTCGTGGGGTAGCAGTTGGTCGTAAAGAAACGAATCGAGGTGGGAACGCGTCGGGCGCGTTGAAAGGCGGATGTCCGAGGATCGGTCGCCGCAAAAATTAATCGAGTGATTCGAGCGTCATTGTAAACCGCAATTCGCCGATGGGCGAAACTTTAGCCGAGCGGTAAAAGCGGTTGATCAGATTTTACGATCAGATCGACTATTTTTCTGCCCGTCACACTCATTGGAAGTTCCGCCAACTGATCCTGACCAACCCATTGCCATTGGTCAGAAGCGATCGGATTGGGGGTAGGCGCATCGAGTGCTGCGGAATGGACGTGCAATTGGATGCGATATTTTGTCACCGCATGACGAATTGTCTTCAGACGTGGGCCAGGACGCACAGCCGCGCCGATTTGGGACCCGATCCATGTTGAAGCTTCTTCGACCGTGGCGGTTTGCACATCAGTCGGCCGGGGGAAGTCCCAAAGTCCCGCCCATCGCGCATCGTTTGGCAATTGCCGCACAAGGTACTGCTGCGTTTTTCCAAGCTGGCGTGAAAGGATCAACGCGAACTCCGATCGATCTTCGTACTGAATTCGTTTGATCTTGCCGGGGATTTCCTGCTGCAGTCCTGCGGCCGCCGTTCGGCAAAGCGTCATGACCGGACAGGCATCGCAATTGGGATTCTTTGGCGTACATACGAGAGCACCGATTTCCATCGCTGCTTGATTGAAGGTGCCACAGTCAGAATTGGGCAACATTGTTTCTGCGAATTGCCAAAGCCATTTGTTGCTGTCCTTCTCCGTAGGCGAACTTCGCAATGCAGCCCAGCGACTGAAAACGCGCTGGGTGTTGCCTTCCAAAATCGGCATTCGCTGATCACAGGCGATCGACAAAATCGCGCCGGCGGTATACCTGCCGATTCCCGGCAAAGCCAACACGCTTTCGGCGTCGGTTGGAAATTCGCCGTCGTGGACTTCGACAATCTTTTTCGCGGCGGCGTGAATGGAGCGAACTCGCCGGTAATAGCCGAGCCCTTCCCATAAACGCATCAGATCTTGTTCGTCTGCATTGGCTAGGCTTGCGACCGTTGGATAACGCTTCATCCAGCGTTCATAGTACGGCAGCACCGTTGCAACCTGCGTTTGTTGCAACATGATTTCGCTTATCCAAACACGGTAGGGCGTCGGCTCGCTCCGCCATGGCAGAACACGCGCGTTGTCGTCAAACCAAGCCAACAGACGTCGGCGGAGATTGCTTCGCCAGCGTGAGTCCGTCCAGATTTCGTCGACGGGAACTTCGATCGGTTCCGATTGCTTGGCAACAGTTTTGGATCGACTGGATTTGGGTTTGTGCTTCCGTGCCGTCGAATCCGTCATTGCGTCTCGAGTTTTTTTAGAACCGCAGTGGTGCTGATCACTTGCTGGAATCGGCGAATTTGAATTTTGATTTCGTCGCCCGGTACGTGCGTGTTGATTTGACGCTGTAGATCATCAAATCGCGAGATCTTTGTGTCGTCGATGCGAATCACAATGTCGCCGGCAAGAATGCCAGCTTGGTGTGCGCCGCTTCCCGGAATCACCTCGTCGACCTCGCAATAATCTTGATCCAAACTTCGGCAGATCACGCCTAGGAATCCGCCGCTGCGCGTGGTGACGGCGACACCGGGCATTGCGACACGCAACTGTTCCAATTGGTCGTTTTTGGTGCCTGTGCCCATTAGGTGCAATGCTTGTCGAACGCCAAGCGATGGAAGTTGCGACAAGAGCGATTGGTTCAACGGGATGTATCGAATTTCAATCGCATCGATACGGTCGCGTTTTTTAAGAACGTCAATCGCTTCGAGAGAAAGCTGACCTTCGATCAAAATCAACGTCATGTCCTCGGGCAATCGAATGACCGATTCGAAGACGTCCGCCCGCACCGCGTCACCTTGGACAATGACATAGGGAGTTCCTTTCAGCCATCGAATCCAGGCCAATAGCTTTGCGTCTCCGCTCCATCCGTCGTCAATACGGATGACCTGTTGCGCGCGACTGCGAGCCCCGAGAGCGACGGTTTCCTCACCGACGAACACACCGACTTTCGCCAGTTCTTGTCGTGCTTGGAGGTCGCGGATTTCGCTAAACGATTTCAAGACGCTTTTTGCAATCGTCGCTTTGGTTCCGAAGCCGGTTCCGGCGATTTGCTCGAGCGTGGCGATTGCCCCGTCCTGTTTCCAGGGCGGTTCGTTCTCGGCGATTTTGGCTAAGATCCCGACGACGGCCTCGGTCGAATCGAGTTCCCCTTCGTCGAGAATCTGCCGCAAGGCGGGTACCGCTTCGTAACCGCCTTGAATCAAAGCTTCTTTTGCGGCCTGCCGAATACGGAAACGATCACTAGTCAGCTCCTGTGCCCACTGCTCAAGGGTGCGTTGGCGTGGCTTGGGAGCCAACTCGGCGAAGCCTATTGAGGATTCACCGACTGTCGGCGGTTTCGAACCCTCAGCCGGACGGGATTCGTCTTGGCCAAACACAGCCGGCTGAGGAAAAAGGCAGGTCGCCGTAGCGACGATTGCGAACCCCGCCCGTAAAAACGCCCCCTGTAAAAATACAGTGCCGACTCGCCGATGAGAGGCCGGAATCGTTCGTTGCGTCATTCACAGGTGTCCCTGTTTTGGGGCGTCCGTCGAAACGGAGCGGGGCTTACGCGAGGGTTAACCGATCGACCAACGATCGTTGAACCAGGTCACGCGATCTGCGCGACGAGGGTTGTACTTGGTCGAAGGATTGAATTTGTGAGTTTTCAGGAAGGACATGAAAGCCTTGCCTGGAACTTCGGCGTGCTGCGAAACCAAATCGACGTACTCACTCTCCGGTTTCCAGTCGTAAAGGACTTTGTTGTCCGATTCGAACTTTTCGTCGAGGTATTCGATGTTGGACGAGCTGCAGACGACGAAGTCGCAGTCCCGTTTGCAGAGAAAGTTCAGCAGTTTGGACGCCAGGGCCCGGGTATCTTCGAGTTTTCCGTCGCAAGTCGCCGAGGCAATGTTCCAAATGGTGACAAAGCTGTGCTCATCCTGGTCTTCTGGCGAAATTTTGAAATCGATGTCTTCTTCTTCGGCGGTCGCCATTGGCAATGGTTCCTGTCAGTGGAGTATTTCAACGAACTGATTTTAGCCGATTCTTTTTTTTTCTGACAGTGTGTTCTGGGACGTGACCTCACGTGTCATGCACGTCTCGATCATTCAGCCATACGAATCAGCCAATTCGGCTGGTCAAAAAACATTTCGCTGAATTGTCTTGCCCGGAGCCCTGTCATGACGCAACTGATGCTCTTCGATACCGATTCGCTGACCACCGCTGTTGCACCCGTTTCGGCTGCTAGTGCCCCCCCAGCGGTCGCGATCGTTCCCGCGGCACAATCGGGTCAGCCAACCCAGTCGGAAAAGCGAAAGGCCGCGATGGCAAGAAACAACGGCCAAAACGGAAACACGAATGTTGCTGCGGCGACTCGGTCGATCACTTCAGCCAGTCAAGATGCCGGTGACGACAACCTGCACCGAATGGGGGATTTGGCCCGGCTCGTTCTGCTTCGCTACCAATTGGTGGCCAAACGCCGTGAAGAATTTTTGTCACGGGCTGCGGCTCGGCGTGCAGAAGGCACCCATTTGGCTCAAGTTTCCTAATTTTTCTCATCGGTCTGAAATTCTGACAATCCGGAATCTGGCCTCGAGCAAAAGCCCGCCTCCCCGGTGCCGCTAGCTAGTGATCGGAGACTCAGCGATCGGTTTGGCCCCCTTTTTAGACACTTGGGCCGATCTCCGACGCAGCATCCAGGCTGTCCAGAGTGCACCAACCATAAACCCAATCAAACCTGCCAGGGCGAGTAGCATGGCCAGGGGAACACTGATCTGAAACATCAGCGGCATTCGCACGTCCACCGCAGCGGTGTTGGCAAGCGAAAAGACCACCAGCACCAAAATGCCGGAGATGATCAGCCCCCATCGAATTCGCGCCCACATTGAACTGACCCAACAACTAAAGTCTGGAAAAAGGAAGCCGCAATGCTAGCATCGGATATGCTTGCACTGGGTTTTTGAGTTTTCGTTTTCAGAACCATTCGTTTCTGGATGAACCGAAATGGCAATTGAGCAGCATTTATTTTCTTTTATGGAGCCTCGGTCGCAATCGGCGACGGATGCACCCATCGGAACCGCGCTCCCGGAAACGGCTGCAAAAAAGGCGACCGCTGCTGCCAACCTTGCCAAAAAAGTGTCTGTGGGCAAGGCGTCTGAACCAGCCCCGGCTGCAAATTTGCTCAGCGCACCGCTTTCCCAAGCCGAGGTGCTGCGTTCGTTGCGGGCAAAAGTCGGTTGTGTTAGCACGGCCCGAAATGCGGCTGAGCCAACGTTTTCGACCGGTTGCTCGGCCATGGATGTCTGGTTGCCCCATAACGGTCTGCATCCGGGCACGCTGACGGAGTGGGTTGCCGCGCATGAGAGTGCTGCCGCCGAATCGCTCTCGCTACGGGCCGCTGCTTGCCGCCTCGATGCTGTCACGTCCCGACCGCTTGTGATCGTCGATTGCGAAGGCACGTTCTATCCGCCAGCTGCGGTTGCCTTGGGGGTCCCTGCTCAGCGAATGATTTTGCTACGCCCACGGGGATCCGATGACGCGCTTTGGGCGATCGACCAGGCGTTGCGTTCAGGCGCTGTCGCCGCAGTGCTCGCTCGCTTGCCAATGCGGCTGGATGATCGTGATGGGCGTCGTTTGCAATTGGCGGCGGAAACCGGTAACACGCCGGGCCTGTTCATCCGAAATTTTCAAGCACGACACCTGCCCAGTTTTGCCGAAACACAATTTTACGTTGCGGAACGAAAACGTTTGCAAACCCCCGAGCGTCTCTCGCCACGACATCGGCTTTCGTCGGGACGCGATTCCGAAGTGATCTCTGTCACGCTGGATCGAGTTCGTGGGGGCCAAGCCGGCAAACAGCTTGACGTTCGCTTTGACGATTCGGGCGTTCTACATCCTGTCCCATCCAGCGATCCACAGCGACATGAAACGGCTGCTAAGCGTCTGGCTTCACAACTGGCCAATCCAGCGGCTGCGAAGCGAGTGGCGGCACGAAGAACGTCACGCACAGCGTCCTGACGAATCCGGCACAAGTCTGCTGAACCAACCGGTGATCCTCTGGAAAAACGATCCACGACGTGGACGCGTTGTTGTTGGGTGTTGCGAAAGGTCCGCCCGACTGGGCGTTCGACCAGCCATTGCGATCGCGCAGGCAACCGAATTGGTACGGCGAGCCAGTTCACAACAACAAACCGAGATCTGCGAACCGATCGCGATCGAACATGATCCCGTTGCTGATCGCATCGCTCTAGAAAAGGTCGTCGATCAGATTCAAGCGACCGTCACTCCGATGGTTGCGATCGAAACAGTTCCGAAGCGTCCGTGGGCAGGCATGTTGCTGGCCGAACCGGAAACAATCCTTTGTGACCTTAGCGGTGTCACGCATCTGTTTGATGACGAGCAAGGCGTGCTGCGTACCGTTCATCAATTGTTGGCCGCGACTTTTCTTGCCGGTCGGCTAGCGATCGCCGACAATGCCGCCGCCGCGTGGGCACACTCACACTACAACCCAACCCCCGATTTCGTGTCGCAGGATTTGGTCAATGATCTTGTAGCACTCTCCGTCAACGGGCTCCGAATCGAAACGGAAACCAAGTACACACTCGATCGGTTGGGAATCACAACGATCGGTGCGTTGCTTCGATTACCACGCGCAGGTCTGGCGCGACGACTTGGCGAACCGCTGCTTCAACGGATATCAGAAGCCAGTGGTGAAATTGAACTGCCGCTCGATGTACAACATCTAGAACAACAGGTCGCCTCCACTTGTGAACTGGAATACCCAACGGACGATCAAGAGATCATCGGATACCATCTTGAACAGGTGGTCGAGAAGGTTGTCGCGAGCTTGGCGACAAACCAACGTGGGGCACTACGATTGGTTTGTCGCCTCGACCTGATTGGTCGCTCGCAACTATCTACCACTATCGGACTGTTTGCCCCAACACTTGACGGAAAACATCTACATCAATTAGTTAATTCTAGTGTGGAAACGCTAAAGCTCTCCACGCCGGTGCGTCAACTGACTTTAATTGTGCTCCAAAGCGAACCACTACGAAGCCGGCAGAACTCGTTGTTTGCGCAAACCGAGTTTGCACTTTCGGACAAAACCCATGCCGATCGTTCGCTCGCGCAATTAGTCGATTCGCTTTCAGGGAGGCTTGGACGTGACGCAGTTCTGGGTGTCAGGTTGGCAAACAATCCGTTGCCGGAGCGAGCGTTCAAAACCTATTCACTGACCGATCATCACACTCGTCGTTCACTTGCCCAACTGACCAGCAAGCGAGCACGCGTGGCTGGCGCGGATGCGATTCGCATCGCAATGTCTTCCGATGCTCGGCGTCGGCCCCTGCGTTTGTTACGTCGTCCGATTGAACTCGCCGTTACACCAAAGTCAAAGGACCAGGGGCAGTCCTTGCCACAATTGAGTTATCAAGGCAACACACATCAGGTGATGTACTGGTGGGGACCTGAACGTATCGAAACCGGTTGGTGGGAAGGACCGACAGTTCGTCGTGATTACTATCGGATCGAGACCGACCGTGGTGAGTTGTGGTGGGTCTATCGAGATCTGAAATCGGGAAGCTGGTTTCTGCATGGCAGGTTCACTTGATGAACGTCGGCGAACGCACGCTCATCTGTTTCGCATCTGTGAAAGCATAAACCCTCAACGCTGATGGTTTACCATCGGTTAGGGAGAATCTCCGTGGATATCTAGCGGGAATGCTTACCGCCCGTTCCAGGAGTTCTCGATCGCGTCCTAGAGTCGTCTTGTGATCACGAGCGACCTTCGGCCAATGCCCCGACTGAAGTAGTTGCTTCAATGCATCGATCCTGTCGATCGATGCCTTCGTGTGATAAGCGGCAGTTGAAATCAATCTCTTCGTTCGACGGATCGTCGTGACGTAGGCGAGCGACTGCCAAAGCAAGATGAGATGTCGTGTTGTCGTCACAATCATTCGGGGACTGAGGAGTGCGTGTCTACACAGATTTGCCGCTGCAGTATCGCGTTGTTGGTATCTGCATTGCCGGGCCTTTCGTCATGGTTGCGGCGATCGTTTACATGTACCGGCGAGACTGTCATCAACGGGCACTTGCGACGACGATCGACAAGGCGCGAACGATCTGCCTAGAAACGGAAGCGGCAGAGCAGCAGCGCAAACGCGATTGGGAAAGCGGAATTATCAGCCATGACGAATTCCTCGCCCTGATCAAAGCGGGACGCAATGACGAAGCGATGCCGTTGCTTCCGGTCGTCGCCGCGGCACATGCCGCCACCGACCAATCAGAACAGGGTGACTACCAATTTCGCGTCCCTTCAGAGAGTGCCCGTGATCAAAAACACAAACCCAATGCGCTCGAGCAACAAGCTCTTGATACGTTGCGTAGTGAAGGGCTCGAAGAGCACATCGTCATTGATGACGCAAACAATCGTGTGCACTACTTTCGGCCGATTCATGTTTCCAAGAGCTGTCTAAAATGTCACGGTGATCCGGCAACGGCGGAAACGCAATGGGGAAGCACCGACGGAACTGACCCGTCAGGCTTTGCGATGGAAAATTGGAAGCCAGGTCAGATCCAAGGTGCCTTCGAAATCATTCAATCGCTGGATAAAGCAGACGCGGCGGTCGCCGAGCAACTCTCTAGCGTGATCGGTGTCGGACTGATAGGGCTGTTGTTCACCGGAGCGCTGACCTGGTTCGCATTGCAAAAAACGGTGACATCGCGGTTGTACCGGTCAGCACATTCGATCGAAGATGCCACACACGCGTTACATGAGCTAAGCGATCGTCTGGAGGAGTCTGTCAAATCAACGTCGTTTGATTCATCAGCCATGTCCGCTTCCGTTGCCGAGATCTCGTCCAGCGTTAGTGCGCTCGCATCGGCATCCAACGAGATGTCAACGAGTATCGCAGACATCTCAGAGAACATGAGCCGTGCTGCCGCTGTCGCCGAACAGGCAGTGCAGGAGTCACGGGAATCGACCAAGTCGATCGAGCACTTGCAGGAAAGCAATCACAAGATCGAAAGTGTGATTGAAGTCATCAACGGCTTGGCCGAACAAACGAACTTGCTTGCTTTAAATGCGACGATTGAGGCAGCTCGAGCGGGAGAAGCTGGCAAAGGGTTTGCCGTCGTTGCGAAGGAGGTCAAGGACCTCGCCAATGAAACAAGCAAAGCCACACAAAGCATTGCGCAGGCGATCGGTGATATTCAATCGCATAGTAATCTTGTGACCGCATCAGTGCGGCGCATCCAAGGGATCATCGCGAATATGTCGGAGTCTCAACAATCGATCGCGTCCGCGGTAGACGAACAAAACGCGACGACCGCAGAGATCAGTCGAAGCATCGGCGAGGTTGCGGCGGCGGGTGACGAACTCGCCGCCCAAGTCGCCAGCGTCGCCAGCAACGCACAAACGAACGTCATTCAAATCAAGAGCAGTCGTGACTCTGTTGTGGGCATTGAGGAGATGGTTCACGAGTTGCGTGAAATCATTGATGGCGCATCACAGACACACCACGTTGTCCCAAGTCGCGTCGCGACAGGATAGGCGTTACGGGGGGCAGCAGACAACGAAAACCTCGTTGTCAAATGAAGCGGATGCGAGCGATAACGTTTCGCAACGGTAAGCACAACACCGCTAAAGACAGAACATTGTCGGGGGAATAGATCATGAAGTTGCATTGGCTTTTGCTTGACTTGCTACGGAATCACCCTAGGGTAAATCATGTAGCGACCGTCTTGACCGGGCCGCAATTTCAAATGTCATCCCTCCCTTCAATGTGAGACGCTAGAGGCCTTTACCCGTTAGCCGTATGGCTTCAATGGATTCGAATCGGAACTCTAGTTGGCCTTGTCAAAGATCAAGGCTATTGGTTGGAACTCACATTTTCTAAATACCCGTGCTGGGTTCACTGGGAGAACAGCATGACTTCAGCAACTGCAATAAAAGAACACACCTTCGAACGTACCACCGCAAAAGCTGTCGACAAACTTCAACAAGCTCATGGGCATATGACACCAAGGATCTTGTGCATCGACGATGATCCCGATGTATCACGATCCATTCAGTTACGTCTTGGACGATACGGACTTGAAGTCCATCCGGCGTACTTTGGTACCCAAGGATTTTGGGAAGCCACCACAAATCACCCTAACCTGATCATCATGGACCTCGCCATGCCCAACGGTAATGGGGAGTTCGTCCTCTCTTCGATTCGTGCAAACGCCTGCACGCAACACATCCCGGTCATCGTATTGACGGGCATGCGTGATCCAAAGCTCCGCAAGCAGATCCTGAGCGCTGGGGCGGACGAGTTTTTGACTAAGCCGGTCGAGTTTTGCGATCTGCTGGAAGTCATTTCGCGTTACGTCAAAGTTCCCGAGATTCCACCGGAAGAGCGATCGACGTTTGAGAAACGCCGTCGCCGCATGCGTAGGAGGGCGCAATGAGAATCCTGCTGATCGAGGACAACCCTGGTGACGCGGAACTCGTTTCACGCGCACTCCGTGCCTCGCATGAACAAGTCGATTTTCATTCTGAATCTCGCTTGGAAGCCGCCTTGGCGAGGCCCGATTTGGAATCGTTCGATATTATTTTGACCGATTTAACGCTGCCCGACAGCGACGGGCTTTCCAGTGTTGAACATGTCATCGAGCGCGTTCCGACCGCGCCGGTGATTGTGCTGACATCACTGCCGAACGATGAAGTCGCGATCGAAGCGATTCGCCGGGGAGCACAAGACTACATCGTCAAAGACCACGCGAACGAGTACACGTTGACTCGCAGCATTCGCCATTCGATCGAACGGCAGCACATGTGGTCGGAGAATGAACGTCTGTTGGCGGATGTGGAAGAAAGCAAGCACCTGTTGGAAAACAAGAACGCGAAACTGCAAGAGCTTTGCGAAGCTGCCCAGCAGTCGATCGACAATATCTCGCATGAATTCCGCACGCCGTTGACGGTGATCATCGAATATGCGTCGATCATCAGCGAAGGCATCGTTGGCGAAGTGAATGACGAGCAGCGTCGATTTCTAGACGTCATTGCTGATCGCGGCAATGACTTGAACAACATGGTTAACGACATGTTGGATGTCAGTCGTCTGGAATCCGGCGTGATGGGGATTTCTCGCGATGCCCACGACGTCGAAGAGATCTTGGAACATGTCGAGTCTTCGTTGATGCGAAAGGCTCAGGTCAGGCAAGTCAATTTAACCACCGAGATAGAACCGGACCTGCCCCAGGTCTATTGCGACGCGGAAAAAGTCGGTCGAGTGGTCATCAACTTGACAATCAACGCATTGAAGTTTGCCAGCGATCGTGGAAATGTGTCGATCATTGTTCGAAAGATTTCCGACGAAGAAATCGAGTTCTCGGTAACGGATGACGGGCACGGCATCCCACAGGACAAACTCGAAGAGATTTTCCAGCGGTTCTCACAGCTGGGAAGCGGGCCGATCTATCATTCGACCAAGGGCTTTGGCCTCGGTCTGAACATCGCCCAAACGTTGGTGAACTTGAACTTCGGCGAGATGCACGTCGACAGCGAACTGCAAAAAGGCAGCACGTTTCGATTTACCCTCCCGATCGCACACCCGACCGGGACCGTCAAACGGTATTTGAACTGGCTAAAACTCCAGCCAGAAATTTGCGATGCCGTCAGCACTGTCAACGTCAGTTGCACGTCGGTCGAAGAAGCTGACGAAGTGGATTCGTTTCTTCGGTACCTTGTGCGACCCTACGATCTCGTGTGTCGCACGAAGCCTGACCAGTGGACCCTGTTGGTGAACACCCCGCGGTTCGAGCTGGAAAGTGTGAAGAAACGGATCATCAACGAGCATGAGTTTTTGAGCCGAAATCGCCCCCAAGGCCCTCTTTCAGAGATCGCGATCAAGATCGGGCAAACGCAAGTGATCGAAGACGCGATTGGAAGCTTGGTCGACAACTTGGCCATCGCGCCAAAGGAGACTTGTTATGTCTGATCGATTAATCCTGATTGTCGACGACGAAGAGCAAATCGCTAGCAGTGTCCAATTGCGGCTGAAGTCTCAAGGGTACGAAACCATCACCGCAATGAACGGCGCCGATGGTGTGAAGATGGCGAAAGAGCATCGGCCCAACGCGATCCTAATGGACGTTCGGATGCCGAAGATGGACGGCATGCAGGCACTGCGTGTGCTGAAGGACGATCAGGAAACCGCCAACATCCCAGTGATTATGTTGTCAGCCAGTGTCGCTGACCAGCGGACCACCATCGATGCGGGGGCGCGGTTCTTCGTCCGTAAGCCGTTTCAGTTCTCACGCTTACACGAAGCCGTGAAAGCAATCGTCTAATTCGGTTGTTGAGCAAGATGTCACACGCCCCATTTGCCGGCGTGTGAGTTGACCCCGTTGCGGCAGGTTCAATTTGGACGGCCGTTTAAAGAGATCGCTTGAGAACGTTCTACAGGACGATGATCGCAACTGCCCACCAAACATTTTACCAGAGCCTGACAACGATGACACATAAGACAATCTTATTCGCTGATGATGACCCTGATTTACTTCGTCTACTCGTCGCAAAGTGCAAGTCGATCAGCCCCAATATCGAAGTCGTCTATGCGCGAAACGCGATGACTGCGCTCACGACGACCAATGTGCTCCGACCTGACATGGTCTGTATCGATGTGAACATGCCACGCGGTAACGGGATGGCCGTTTGTGAAATGATCGCGAACCATGCCGAGCTGAAAGATATCCCGATTGTCGTACTCACCGGCAAAGAGGACAGCGAGATCAAGGAGCGTTGCAGACAGATCTCGGCGCATCACGTCGCGAAGTCCGGTGCTATTTGGCCGACGCTCGAAAAGCTGATCAAAAGCAATCTTCTCCAGAATGAGAAGCCCGTCGTAAAGAAAACGCTCGCGCCGCCTAACGCACCGAGTGAATCACCACAAACCGGTGTCGAAGCTGCAGAAGAAGATTTGTCGGTCGAAGAGTTTCTCAACGCGCTCGACATGCGATCCGAGATGGAATCCGGTTTCGAGCCGCCGTCCACCGAGCCACGTAAACCTTCTGTCTT
This sequence comes from Rhodopirellula sp. MGV, assembly GCF_002251265.1. Taxonomy (NCBI): domain Bacteria; kingdom Pseudomonadati; phylum Planctomycetota; class Planctomycetia; order Pirellulales; family Pirellulaceae; genus Rhodopirellula; species Rhodopirellula sp. MGV. The sequence continues at coordinate 56,852 of NZ_NPDI01000021.1, forward strand.
AATCATTGATGATGATCCGGCGTGGGGTGGGCTACTGCGTCGTCGGTTCGAGAGCAAAGGGGTTCAGGTCTATCACTCACTCGAAGGTCTGAATGGTTTTCGTGAAGCGATCCAGCAGGATCTGATGGCGATCATCTTGGACTACGAAATGCAAGACGTCCAAGGTGACTACGTACTGGGCCGTTTAAAAGACAATCCGATTACACGTGAGATACCGGTGATTGTTGTGACGGGCCATGTCAACAATGCGCTCAAGCGAAAGGTGCTGAACCTCGGTGCCGCCGCATTTTTAAACAAGCCGTGCTCTTGGGATCGACTCTGGAGCGAGATGCAACTTCGGACAGAGGTGTGCGTCTAACTACACAGCGAATGGGGAGACGATCATCACATGCCAAAGCCCTCGCGCGGGGCTGCGCGGCCGGTTTTGCACTTCAATAGGATCAATGCAACGCGTTGTACGTTGCAGGTGCATCGACGAAACGGCCGGAGGATTGATCGGCGAACCGATCCACTGTCGACCGCCCACTTGATTAGGGGCAAATGGGCGTTCAGCCAGCTCAGGTTCGATTGTCGAACTATCGAATTACTTTGGGGGAAGGATTCCCTCAGGGTGGTTCGCGTCTTTTGCCGATTCACGCCGCTTGTGAATCCATTCCGATCGTCGGTAGATTTGAGAAGCCGAGGTTTTCAACGTCCTCTTCGCTGTTGCTACGGAACACAACCGGAATCCTCATACCAATAGACTTCCGTAGTTTCCGATCGATTTCGGCTCGATGATTTATGTCTCGTAGGTGTGTGACAAATCATTCGGTGTCAAATCAGCAGCGCAGAGTTCAGCTGCGCACAGGAGCGTGGAATGTCGGGAGAGATGAAAGAGCGGATCGTCTTGAGAGCGAAGAAAACGTTCCGAAGAAGTCTCGCGGCCGGCCCGATGGCGGAGATCGCGCGATTGCCTCAAGTCGTCGGTGTCGAAGTCGACTCTGAGATGATGACCGACGCAGACACTGCGGATCTGCGTCGCGATCCAGATGTAAGTATGATTGTCGACTCGATGCCGCTGAAACTGATCGAACCCGTTGGCGGCCAAGAGCATACGCCAAGTGCGGTGGGAAACACTTGGGGAATCGAAGCCGTAGGAGCGCACACCAGCTCATACGATGGTTCGGGTGTCGTTGTCGCTGTACTGGACACCGGAATCAACCCGACACACGTCGCGTTCAGCGGTGTTGCGCTCGAACGCCGCAACTTCACGCAAGGAGGACCCGATGACGAGAACGGTCACGGAACACACTGTGCGGCAACCATCTTCGGACGTGATGTCAACGGACTTCGCATCGGTGTTGCTCGAGGCGTGAGGAAAGCGTTAATCGGTAAAGTCCTCGGCCCGGGAGGCGGCAGTTCGGCCAGTTTGGCGAACGCGATCAATTGGGCCTATGAAGGCGGCGCCAACGTCATCTCGATGTCACTTGGAATCGATTTCCCAGGATTCGTAGACTACTTGGTTAGAAGTCAGGGGTATCCAATCGCCGCTGCGACATCGATCGCTTTGGAACAGTACCGAGCGAATGTGAATTTGTTTAGCAGCTTGACCGCGTTGCTTGATGCCGGCAATCCGTTCTCTCAGGCGGCGATCATTGTTGCGGCGTCAGGAAATGAAAGCGATCGCCCGAGGTATGAAATCGCTGTCTCGCCCCCGGCAGCCGGTGATGGCATGATCTCTGTCGGTGCTCTCCAACGTTCTCAGGTTGGAAACCTGAGCGTTGCCAATTTTTCCAACACCCAGTGCAACCTGTCAGGGCCTGGCGTCAGCGTAACATCCGCTTGGATTGGCGGCGATCATGCGCTGCGAACCATCAACGGTACCAGCATGGCGACACCGCACGTGGCTGGATGTGCCGCACTTTGGGCAGAGTATCTGAACCGCGTCGGAGTGCAGTTAACGAGTGAGAACCTTGCCGCAAAAACCCTTGCCACCGCGGAGCCGATTATCGGATCGACATTTGACGACGTTGGGAATGGAATCGTGCGGGCACCACAGTAGCCGCAATCACTTCGTCGTTGGACGATCCGTCACTTGCTGACGAGTGAGTTCCCAGATAACTCCTTCGCCGGTGCCATCACCTCGGAAGTGAATGAGTGGATGCAGTTGTTTCCGATTCAAACACTTGATCGTATCACTGAGCCGGCGTTTCGAGTCTTGTTCAGGTTGTCCGGGCAGCGGGTCATCGATTCTCGGTGGCCAGCCGTCCTCTTCGAATGCGTTCAAGACGGCCTGCTGATTGTGTGCAACCCATTTGAAATGTTTGACGATCGCGCCGCGAAAATGAAGCACGCGTCGCTCCGAGTCCCACTGCGGAGACGGAGTTGACGTTGGCAACTTTGATATTGGGAAAATTTTTTGAGCGCTGTTGGACACCGCTGTTGTTTGACGGCGAAGCGGTTGCTCAATGAGGTCCAGGATGTCTTTGGGCACGGCTGCGATTCCGGCAGCACAACGAATCCCTTTGTCCGTTAAAACGAAACAGGTTCGTTTAGCAAACGTCAAATCACCTGTCTTTCGAAACGAACGACCATTATCGTTTTCTAACGTGATTTCTCGTTGATGTTCGACTAACCCGTTGCGAACCAACCATCGGAAGTCATTTGGGACGAGCGCAAGTGACGACAGCTGTTCAATTTCTACCGCGAAATCCCAACGACAACTGTCGGATTGCTCGGCATAAATGTTCGCTGTCAGAAGACTGGCAAGCGCTGGACGCAAGTGTTCTGGAACGGGGCCAACTTCGACTGCTTCAAGATGTTGTGACATGCATCTGGCTCGGCGACGTACAATGATCACACCAGTGTGATCACCATACCGAACCCCCCGATAGAATTCAAGGTTCGAGCCTGTGCGTGATGGATGCAAAGCAGCAAGTTTGGCGCTTCGCCGACATCCAGCGGATTTATGCTGGCGAAGCCACATCATCGACCTGACCTTCCGTAGCAAATTCGAATTGTTCTTCGTCAGGCAAGGAGAGAATCAGGTGATCTGGGATACTGAAATGGAACGTTGAACCAACCTGCCTCGTGGTTTCCACCCAGATTCGGCCGCCCAATTCGGAGACGATGCGTTTGCAGATCGCTAACCCGATTCCGGTCCCCGAGTACTCGCCTTGCCCATGCAGTCGTTGGAACGGTTCAAAGATTTTCTTTTCGAACTTTTGATCCATGCCGATGCCGTTGTCGACAATCGAGATGATATAGAAGCCCGCTTCGCGTCGTCCACGTACGTCGACGAGAAGCGGGCGCTCGGGGTCGCGGTATTTGATCGAATTTGCGATCAGGTTTTGCAGCAGCGAATAAATCTTTGTCGCGACACAGCGAACCCTCGGTAGTTTGCAGTGTCGGAGTAACGCGCCCGATTCTTGAATCGCCATCGACAGATCGTGCTTAATGTCGTTTAACGCCGAATTTAGATCGACATCGGTCGCTTTCTCGTTTGACGTCCCGAAGCGAGAGTATTCAAGCAGATCGTTGATCAGGTCTTGCATTCGCTTTGCGTTGTTGTTGGCAAAGTCGATGTATCGTTGCGCGTCCTGGTCAAGTTGGTCGTAGTACTCTTGTCGCAACAGTTCTGTGAAGCACGTGATCATCCGCAGAGGTTCACGAAGGTCGTGTGAGGTCACATGCGCGAACCGTTGCAGTTCCTCGTTCTTCTGAATGATCTCGTCGGCTGATTGCTTCTCACTGGTCACGTCGAGAAAGATCCCTGCCGCGCGTATCGGATTTCCCTCAGGGTCACACTCCACCGTTTTACCCCGTGATTGAATCCATTTCCAACTCCCGTCGGCACAATGGATTCGGACAACCGTTTCTTGAAACTCGCAGTTCGGTTCGACATCCTCGTGAAAAAGTTTTTTGGGGCTGTCATCGGGATGAATCAACCGAGTAATGGCATCGATTGTCGTCTTGTTCTCGACAACTTTGTGACCAGAGAGTTTGCTGAATTGGTCGTTAACCGTGACTACTCCGGAGGGAAAACTGACGTCCCAGATGACGGCTTCAGCGGACCGAACCACTAACTCGAGCCTTTCACGCCATTCGGCTTCCTTCCGTTGACATTGATAGATGTATGCGTCACGACATGCGATTTTTCGTTCCAGGTTTTTCTGTTCGACAGCAGATCGAATCGCACAGTCGAGTATCTCTGCCGTCAGTGTTGCCTTGACCAGATAGTGCTGCGCACCGGTCCGTATTGATTCGGTAGCGAACGATTCACGACCGAGTCTCGTCAGCGTGATCACGGGGAGAAACGGATGTTCCAAGATGGCTTTGCGAATGAAGTGCAACGTCGCTTCACCGGGAAAGGAATCATCAATCAGAATGCAATCCGGTAACTGGTCTGCCAGAACGTCGTTGGCTTGCTCGATTGTTGCGGCGGTAATCGCGATTACTTGATAGCTAGGTAAACGTTCGATATTCCGTGCGATCCATCCGCGATCGTTGCTGCTATTGTCTACGATCAGGATGGACAGATTGGTTTCTTCGGCCTGATCGCTTTGTTCAGCAGCGGTTGCATCGCGGATAACCGAGAACAGTGAATCGAAACGCATTCTCGATTTGCTGACAAAGTCTCGAACGTTTCCATGAAAGACGTTCGCGGCCACAAACTCGTTGCTATGTCCCGTCAGAATTACAATCGGTATGTCGGGGCGTTCACGTTGGATTTTGGTGACGGGCGGTTCATTCGGCTCACATTGCAGCTTTTCATCCAGGAAGATCAGGTCGGGATTCCATTCTTTCGCGGCTGTTAGTGCCCGACAACAATCGTCAATATGGTGCAAGATAAAGCGACATCCATGTGGGTCACTCGCTTGACCTTTCCTCAAAATTTTGGACAGCAACTCGAAGTCGTCGTGGTTGGGGGTAACCACGAGGATCCGATAGTCGCGGGCGACGATTGGTGGTGGGGTCATTGGCTTTACTACTACGGTCATGGTAGGAAGCCTTCTGCGACGCAATCGACAGAGTTGATTGCTACAAAAGACGGTGCCTTCGAGTGTCGCCGGATTTCTTGGATAGCGTCTTGAACCGCGGTCGCGACGTCGAGTGTCGAATCCGACTCGATGATTGAATCGGAGTGAGAAATCGAGTCGAAATTGAGGTCGCGATACAGACAGCTATGCAGCAAATCATCGGGTTTTCGCTGAGGTGGCTTGAGCGTTGTCAACGGTTCCAATTCCTTGCAATTCTTTGTTCACTGAACTGAACTTGAGTCAGTCGCCAACACGACTTTCCCGCAAAACCCAGCAATTGAATTCCTCCTTGATGACGATGAATGTCACTTCGTTGGAATTCGTGTGCCACTCGCGAAACGGTGATCACATGCATTGATCACTTTGACCTTCTCGTGCCCCATCTCATCAATCGCCTTCATAGCAGATCGTGTTTCTGTGAGAGGGGGTCTACGAAGGAAGCAGTGTGACGTCTTGTCTCCCGCAATGAGCGGGCAATGGCCGTTCGCATTAAAACTATCTTAGCGCGAAGCTATCAACTCGCAGATCAATTCCACAAACCTGGGGGCAACCTTCACGAGGGGAGTAGCCGTCTACCACTCGAACCGTCTGATGTCTGAATGATGCCATCGAATGAGAGATGGCAGGCGACGGTCATTTGAGAGACGCGATCCTTTTTGGGAATGCGTTTTTACGGCATTTCAACAGGGCGTTATTTTTTAACGCGAAACGACCGATGCGTGAATGCGAAACACACTTCCTCGAAGAAAACGACTTGAGTCCATGGTCCCGAATCTTGATGTCGGAAAACACTTTTCGACTTTCATGCAGATAACACGGAGCTATCCGCACCATTCAATGTTTAGATCACATCGCGAAGTGAACTTAACGCGAGTGGCTCCTTCGTGGCAAAGGGCTCACCGTATCGTCGCGCGATCAGATTACCGAAGTAAGCGGCGTCTGTTTCAAGGCGGTCCAACATGGTTGGATGTTCTTGCGGACGGCCGGTAATGAACTGGCTTTCATAAGCCTTGATCGATTCTCGTTTGCGATCGAAGGTTTCCGAAATATCGACGATCCAACTCGGCTGTACCGCCAATCGAAGGTGAATGCAAAAGTAGTAGTACAGACGTTCGGGATGAAAACGTTCACCCGGCATGTCTGACTTCGAGAGCTTCGCATAAAACCGCGCCGCTTCGATCATCTCCGTTGCGGCGACATGGTCCGGATGGGCGTCATGAAAGAAGGGAGCAAAAATCCAACGCGGACGCAGCATTCGAAAGTAGCTGGCGATGTGCTTCCGAGCTTCCAAGGTATGCTGTAGCTCGCGGTTTTTAAGCCCCGCGTTACCACGCCAAGTAGGCCTAAGAATCTCCGTTGCCTTTTCAGTCTCTGCGCGGCGGATGGCTTCGCTGCCGTGCGGTGTGGGTTCACCAGTTGTCAAATCAAGAATTCCGACACGCATTCCTTGGTCGACCATTTTCGCAATCGTTCCGCCCATTCCAAGTTCGGCATCGTCGGGGTGCGGTGCGATCACTAAAAAGTCGAGCGGATCGATGGGCCCGATTGCTTCGGGACCTTCGGTGTGAATGGATGTCATCGCTGATAGATCGGCAAATAGTGATAGCGTACTGAAAGGGAGAGTACGGCAAGTGAGGTTGAGTAAACCATTCCGACGTTTCGTTCCTCGCCACTCGGTGACATCCACGATCCGTCACGTCGTTGCCGGGGCAACAGTAGTGATGCCACAACGGATCGCGCTTCGTCATTGAACTTGCCCCCGGCTTGGTACATGCCCTGTGCATAGTAATACAAGCCATAGAACAAATACCTTTCACTGACTTTGGGACGGTTTTGCATTAACCAGTTCGCGGCTGCCGCAACCTCTGCCGCTTCGTATTGTCCACAGACTTGCATCGCTAGCAAGCCAGCCGCAGTCATCGTGAACGAGGGGTGGGATTGACCGGGGGTGTAACTAAATCCGCCACCAGTACTGGCGGGACCACTGAATCGTCCGGTGTAAGAATTGCGAAGGTACTCCAGGGCACTTTCGATCGCCTCCGAAGGAACATCCAAGCCGTCATTCTTCGCGGATCGAAGTGCCATCAGTTGCCAAATGGAGACCGAGAGGTCGCTTTCAGTTGATCCCGGCGTGTAACGCCATCCACCTTGTAGCCGCCGGGATTTACGGACCGCTTGCGATGCCAAAATTAGTCGGACGGCTTGTTCGAGTCGGTCGTGAATCGCACGATTCTGAGCTTCACTGGCGCCCATTCCCAACATCTCCGTCAACATCAACGTCGCGATCCCATGTCCGTACATACGGGAACCGTCGTGCGATCCCAAGTATCCGGCATCGGTTTGATGATGCTCGCGAAGCACAAAGTCAATCGCTGCTCGCATCGCATGACCTTGCCGGTTGGGCTGGGACGGTTCAATGCCTAGGGATGCCATCGCCATAATTGCGAGCGACGTCAACGCGACTTCGTGTCCGCGGTCTGTGATAGATCCGGCAGCAATGTGATCGGCGGTGCGCTGATTGCTGAGCAGATAGTCGATTGCGCGATCGCATGCTTCATCAAGTCCGTCATCAACGTAAAGCTGATCGATTGGTGCGGACTCCTGTGCGAATATCCAGTTCGGTTTTTGAGAGCAAGCCAATGCGCCCATCATGCCGAAAACGCAGCGGCGGTTGAAACGTTTCATTCGGTCACCTCTGCGGATCGTTTGCCCAGTGCCTTGAAATACGCTTTCACTTCAGCGGCATAGCTCCGCGGAACTTTAGAGCCGGGACCTTCGTTGACGTCTTTCACGCCTTGTGCACGAAGATCGCCCCAGTCGCCGCCTTCGACCTGATCGATGGCATCGACCGCATCACTTCCGCCCGGCGGATCTCCTGTTCCCGATTGCGACAACGGATCGTTGGACTGATTGCCTGTTTGATTTGAATTTGGCGACTGACCCGCTTGGGCTTGCGCGAGACTTCTCATTCGTTCCTTTGCCGCTTGTTGGGCCTGCGCGTCGAGCATTTGCGCCAGCGTTGCGGAGGCATCGGTAGCATTCTCGCCGCTTTGGTTTTGCCCCGACTGAGAACCAGACGATGCTTGTGCGGATTGTTGCTGGTTCGCATCGCCACCGTTAGAGGCGCCCTGGGAAGATGGTTGTGGTTGTCCGCCGGATTCACCCGCGTTCTTGTTTCCAGACTGAGCATTTCGTGAAAGTGTTCGATCAAGTTCATCGAGCGTTTGGGCCATCTGCTCCGGGCTTGCTTGACTGATCGGTGACTGGGATTGCGAAGCTGACCTTGGCGACTGACCTGGCGTTTGACTATTGCGTTGCCTGTTCGGATTCGTTGAGGCCATCTGGCTTGGATCGGCGCTTGGCATCGATTGCATTTCCGTTGACGCAGCTTGATCCTGATCGGCGTCTCCTCTAGAGAACGTGGCTTTTAGTTCCTTCGATTGTTTGTCGAGGAGTTGCGAGGCTTCCGACAAGGCAGAGCTTGCCGTCGGAGTCACCGAATTTTCGTCTGCCGCACGGACCAATTTTTCGTTGGCTTCTGTGGTAGCACGGGCAGAACTGTTTTCGACCGAACGTGAAGCACTAGATAGCTTTTCGGCGACAGGTTCGTTGCCCAGCCGACGCTCGTGTCGTGATGCACGCATTAAGTCGTCCGCCGATTGCCGAACATCTCTGTCGATGCCTGATTGTTGCGTCTCAAATCGTTCTGCGGTTCCTCGTTCCGAGCGAAGTTGATCGGCGAAGTCGCCCGCTTGTGTCAATTGGTCAAGCTCTGCGGTGAGTTGTTGAAGCCGGTCGATGGCGTCATCGGAAAGCGAATGGCCTAGTTCCGAAGCCGGATTCGGTTTCGTCAGTTCGATTGCCTTCGGCGTGTTAATGGCCAACGCTCGGTCGTTGGCCCGGTTACGTCGATCCCGTGCAAGCTCCTTGGTGGTTTTGGCTTGCTCTTCTGTTCTTTCGGCCTCAAGCAGCCGATCCTGTTGCCGCCTGATCTCCTGTTTTCGCCATTCGTTGTTGGGATCGCTTTGTAGGCGTTCTTGCTCGCGAGTGATTGCTTCGTTTGCCTCACGGATGGTTTTTTGGGCTCGGTTGATTCGTTGGTTCGCCTGCGTTTCATTTGAATTCCAACGATTGCGTTGCTGGTTGAGTGCGTTCAGTTCTTGATTGCGGAGTTGGTTTTCGTTTCGCGTCATGTCCGCGGCGGCGCGATCGCGAGCTTCGTCGGACTGATGAAGCGCACGTTCAGACGACCGTTCCATTTGCGACGAAGCCTGTTCGGTACTCTGACGAGCGCGCTCAAGCTGGTTTCGAAGTTCTCGGGCTGATTGCTGAATTTCCTCTAGCGTCGCGTCACCCCGACGGCCGGTTTCGGTAGCCTTTACGGCGGCATCAAGCGTTTGCCGTGCTTCTTCAAGCAGCCGTCTTGCGTCGGCGTCGTTGCCCCAACCTGCAGCGGATGCTGCGGTGGAAAGCGTACGGTCCCTCAATGTCTCTGCTCGCTGGACGAATTCCTCTAACAGCATGCGTTGTTGTTGCTTTCGCTCTTGAAACGCGTCATCCTCTTGTTCCAGCCGCCGCTGAATCTCCGCTTCCAGCTTGGATGCCTGTTGTAATTGTCTGGCCGCGTCGTCGACGATTTCGGAAGCCAGATGACTGAGCGAGTCTTGCATCGCTTCGTTCCGTTGCAATTCTTGCTCAAGCTGCTTGAGTAGTTCCCTTGGGTCTTGAGACGCTGCTTGTGCAAGTTTTTCAGCTTCGTTGTAGCGGTTTAAGAGCTGATTTGCCGTACTCAGTTGTTGTGCATCCTGACGAAGTCGCTCACGGCTTTCGCTAAAGTCTTCGCCTCGTTGCAAGCGTTCAAAGTGCTCCGCGGTTTCTGATAAACGCTGTTTCAACAATGCCAAGTCGTCGGCGGATTTTTCGAAAGCCCGCTGACGTTGCAGATCGGTTGAGGCGTCTTGAATTTGACGTGCGGATTGTTGCGTTTGGCGGAGAGCGTTGGAAATCAATTCCGAAGCGGCATCCGCATCACGAGCGCGTTCACGTTGGTCTTGGTCCAACACCGTGGCCGTATTCGCTTCATCGATCAAGCTTTGTACCGTTTCGGTCGCTTTGCGGCTGGCTTGATCGATCGCTTGAAGTGGCTTTTGGGAATCTTCGTCGCTGTCTGATTGACGCTGTGGGTTCTCCTGGATCGCCCGATCGGCTGCCGCCGCCGCTTCACGAGCTTGTTCGACAAGGCTTAGTACATACCGTTTCAGCGTTTCACGTGCCTGCGTCTGTTGTTCGTTCAGTTGCCGTTCTGTTCGAGTGAGTTCGTCGAGTACGACATCAAGCGGTGCAACCGCCGAGAGATACGGTTCGTTACGCCAAACTCGCTGATCAAATTTCTCTTGCGCCGATCGCCAGTCGTCCGAACGTCGTGTGCGTTCGATGGGCGCTAGGTATTCGTCCCAGTTGATGCCCGCATCGCGAAGGTGAATTGTCGCTAGTTCGAGCACGATCTCTTGGTGCCGGAACCAAATGGGGTGATAGATTTTTCGCACGGGGGCGCCATCCGGCTGACGCTCGCCTTCACGAATCGCCGCGATCGAGCTTTTGGCTTGGCGTAGTTCGGCGCAGGCTTCAAGCACTCGGATCGCCCTGGAGATCGAGTTCAATACAACCTCGGGTGTTTCGTCCTTGTACGGCTCGTATCCTTCTCGTGTCACGTTCTTTACGGCGCGCGAGTACAGGTTTAGGTCGGAGGCAAATTCAAGATCCGAATGCATTTTGACGCGGCTGAGTGTTTCGCGTCCTGCTGTCCGCACCGTCAGGCGTTCTTGTTGTGAGGCAAAGCGTAGTTGTTTCCAACGAACGTCGGCTGCAAGTTTGGTCGCTTGATCGGCATCACGCGTATTTTGCGATTCCGACAACGACTGTCGCATTTGATTCCCACGATCACGGAGGAGATCGGTTTGCGTGGCGAGGTTTCCCAGTTCCCGAGAGAGATCGCGTTGAAGCCGGATCATCGAGTCGTGGACGCCGTGGTCGATCATTTCTTGTGGCTTGTTGGAAGCTTGATCATTCAGTGATTGGATGACCGCATTCGCTTGGTCGCGCTCCGCGTTCTCCTGAATCAGCGTGTCCAGTTGGATCGCCCAACTCTGGGACCACGGGCTCCAGCGACCTGAAAGATGTTGCGCCGTTTGCATTGGCAGGAGCTCGGCATACTTGGCGAGCAACCGATCAACTTCTTCGAACTGTCCGGCAAGCAGCCCCACGTATCGCCCCAATCGTTCTTCCGGCAAATTCTCAGCCATGTCGCTGATGTTCCGCTGCAGTGTCAGAACGTCCGAGTACATCGCCGATTGAAACGCGGCGGCGAATCGATTTTGTGATAGCTCTGAGAGGCGTTGACTCTGGTTCATCGCATCGGCAGCTTCTGATTTAAGCCGCTCGTACGCTTCCTTCCGTTCGGACGCCCATCGGTCCTCAGAGAGTGTGCGGATGAAGCTCAAGCCGACAAACACGCCTTCGATCCGAAACTCGATATCCACGATCACATTGGCTGCCAATTCGGTGACCGCGGCATTGGCGTCATTTCCAGTTGAGGCAAGAACCAACCGTGACTGTTTAATCAGATCAGTTGACTTGCGTTGCAGCTCTGACCACTGTTCGTGGTACTGGCCGTAGTTTTCCAGTTGTTGGTTTTCAGTTGCATCACGCAACTTTTCAGCAAGTTCATGACAAGCGTCAGCCCAATCGTGAATTGAAGATTGGTAAGCGGCTTGGGAATCCAAGAATGCATGACGATCCGAATTGAATCCTTCGCCAGCGATCATCAACTCGATCACCGGCGACATCGCACGGTTGCCTTTGCGATCGATTGCGACGACACGAGTGCGAACGACATCACCAGCCTTCAAGCGATTTTCAGGGGAAGAATCCCCAAGTCGATGCATCAAGTCCCAGGACCAAGCCAGGTCATGCTGGCGGGAGGGGCTATCCAAGTCGAGCGGATACGATTCGATTTCGTCACCGTTGACCTTTACTTCTTGCAAAACCTGGTCGAGTGGTAAGTCGTCCGTGACTTGGGCCTGAAGCTCCAAGACATCAACCGAAGATACCAATCGTTTAAGTTCGGTACCGGTTTGCCAACGCACAATCGGTGTCAGATCCAGCACTGGGACGATCAAGTTCATCGGGGCGAACGGGTTGTCCAATCCGCTCACGCTACTTTCGGCTTCGATCTGATACTGCCCAGACGTTTTAATTGAGACCGATGTCTTGAACCGTGTTCCCGCCTCGTCCACTGGCTCCATCATTGTCTTGCTGCCGCGGACGCCGTAGCGAATCGCAGCGAACTGGACAGGCTGATCAAAGGTGACAGTGACCTCCGCAGTCGTATCTTGCAACGCTTTGAGGTCGCCGTGTTCTTCGACCGAAGTTCGATCGGTAAGCTCAGCGTATTCCGGAAGATGGTAGAGCTTTTCGAATTGAATCACCTTGGGACGTGGCAGCGGTGTCAAGCGATGCCACCGCGTGATGGCGTCACCGGCAAGTACTCGATACTCGATCGGGGTCGATCCGACCGATAGGTTTGCGGAGTATTGTTCGGAAGGAACCGATTGGTCATTTGCTAATTCGGCCGATTCGTCGGGAGACGCGTAGCCGAGCATCGACGGTGACAGTCGGGGCGTCATGGTCGATTCGCCTGAATTGCCGTCCGGGTCACGCCATTGGAGCAGAACATCGGCGTTTCCGAGTCGCTCGATCGAAACGATCACTGCGACAGCATCGCCTTGAGCGACATATTTTGAAGCAGGACTTGGCGCTTCGATGCTGACTCGCGTTTGCGAGGCTCGTTCGATCACAATCCCCGGCAACGCAGCGCGTGCGAGTCGCCGGCCGAATTGCGCCGAAGGGATGAGCATAAAGGCTAAACAAATCGTCAGAACACTGGCACCACTCAAGATCCAACGTCTCACGAGCTTAATCGGCAAGACGGATTGGACTTCGAGTCCAGCGATGCGTCGGGCGACACGGTTTTGCAGCACACGCTGAAAGTAGATCGAGCCGTTGGAATGGTCAGGGTCTGATAGCTCTACGGCGGAAAGTAAATCCTCTTTCAGGCCAGGGGAAAACTCGCCAAGTTGCTTTGCTAGTTCAAGTTCGTCCCTTTGACGAATAGGGCGAATCGCGGAGAACCACACGACGACTGCCGTGGTGAAGTAGATCACCGCCCCACAAGTCCAAAGTGCGATGTCGCTGACAAAGAGGAAGTAGTCAAGCAAGGCGACCAGCATGACCGTCGACAGGAACGTAAGAATCGCGATACCGATGCCGCGTAGCACCAACAACAAATTGCGCCGACGACGAAAGCGATTTAACCCGCGCTGCGTGACCGGGTTCAATTCACCCGCGACGTTCATGAAACTCGAGGGCGGGGAGCCACCGGGAGGTCCGTTATTGATAGTCGTTGACATCGCCAAATTTCGTCCTGTCTCGGTTAAACCAAACCCGCACGCTTGCGGCACCACCATTCAACGGAAAGCAGCGCAATGATCGGCAGAAACCAGAAATACGATTGCCAGAGCACCGTATCGGTTTCGATGATAGTGCCACTCGAAAGCGGTTTGAGGTGTTGAAGGATGCCCTGCGCGTCTGACTCGTGGTAGTAGTCGCCACCGCCGGCCGACGCGATCTCTCGCAGCGTTGTTTCATTCAAGCTCATCCGCAACATCTCCGCGTTGCGTGGCTGGTTGATCCAGATCGGTGTGGTGGCAAGCAAAGCCGACTCGTCAAAGCCGCTAGCACGAATTCGAACGGTGTATTCGCCGGGCGAGAGCGTCTGCAGCAATCCTTTAAAAGTCCCGCGTTCCGGTTGGTCCACAGACAAGGGGACTGTCGCGATGACGATCCCATCACGCATCACCATCGCATCCACCGTCGTATCGGTGACGGGATTGCCTCGCCCATCTCGAAGCCTCGCGCGGACTTCAACCGGATCACCTGCCGAATACTCCACGCGGTCCGTACCGAGTGAAACGAATTGATCACTTGCCGAGTACGGCGGATCCATCGCGGCAACGACAAGCTGGTTCCAGAATCGCGCATGGAAGCGGTCAGCGACCTTGTAACGCCAACGCCATGTCTGGTCGGATCCACAATAAAAGACTCGGCCGGAACCATACATACGAGTTGCAAGCCAAGGAGTCGATTGGGCATTGCGGATGACCGCATCCGCCCATGATTCAGAACCTTTGGTTAATTCCACATTGGTTGACCACATCGGCGGAGGCAATTGCATCCAAAACCGTTGCAGGTTTTCAATCCCATCCGCCAGGGACAATGCGGGCTGTTCCATTCCAAGATCGGTTGGGCGGATGCCGGTCGGTTCGTTCAAAATCTGGCTGCCCAGGTACCTGACGGGCATCAATTCGCCGAACTCTGTTGACGCGAGTGTACGGAGTTTGCCGAATCGACCCTCGATCAAAATCAGTCCGCCACCGTTGGCGACGAACCGCATCAAGCGGCCGCGATCCTCGGTGCGCAGAAGCGACGGTTCCACCTCGCCAAGCAACACCGCGTCGTACTCCGCAAACGCCGTATCGCTATCGGGGAACTGCCCTTCGCGATTACCAAGAGGAAGCGAAGGCTCGCTGGTGCCAGGTCCGAAGACGACAACATTTGCGGTCCATGCGGGATCTCGTTGAAACAGGTTTTTGAGATAGCGTTCTTCCCAGCGACTGGAGCCGTCGACAATTAATAGATGGCGATCTCTTGTCGATGCGGTGACACGAAAGTCCATGCGATCATTGTCGGTCGCATAATTATTTCCGGGTGACGTCACGCTGGCAGTCAGCTGGATGACTTCGTTGTTCCGCTCAATTCCGCGTGGTGTTTTGCGTTTCAAACGCTCGACGATCGCTTGCACATCGATATCGAAAGGCACGTTGCGAACTGATTGATCGTCAAGCAACAAATCGCTTTTCCAAACGACCTCTCCTTCGGATTCGATAGCGATGCCGATTGGTGTCCCCCGTTCGCCGGATTGTTTCATGACCAGTTCACCGGTCAATCGGCCTTCGCGGGCCACCGTCTGTGGGTGACGGACTTCGAAAATTCCAACGTCAGGCGGCTCCTCGGTTGACCCAAATCCCATCGTGACGACTTCGGTGCCACCGAGTTTCAAATGGTTTGCCAATGCGGTGCTGCTTCGGCCGCCCATGTTGGCCAGTGTTTGCTGTCCGTCGGTCATCAAGACCAACGCTGATCTGCGCATGGAGTCCTGTTGGGCCTTGCTCGAATCGGTCGAACCGCCGTCGTTGAGATTCAGCGACGCGAGAACTGCATTCAGGGGTGAAGCCAAATCGGTTGCCGCACCGGAGGCAGAAAGGTCAAGCGATTGGGGAGTCTCTCCCCCATCGTCACTGGACCAAATCGGCGACACGCTTCCTTGATCGAACGCGACAACGTCAACGACATGTGTTTGCTTGATTTTCTCCAGCCAGCCCAGTTCCGTCGTTGACCCCATCAGCAAATTGGTTGCCCGCTGGAGCCGAGTGGGTTGGCCGGAATCACCTTGGCTATCTTTCAGCGACATGCTGTTGGACGTATCGATCGCAAAGATCACTCGTCCAAGGGTGCCGATCACTTGCCGTCGATGCCAAACCGGTCCGGCGATCACCAAGACGACCATTGCAACGGCAGTGGCTCGAAGCGCGGGTAACAACCAGCGGTACGGATTTGGCAACTGTTGTGTTTCGCGTTGGTACAACGCAAGAACCGCGACGATTGCCGCCAGCGTGAATAACACGACCAACCAGATCGGGTAGTCGCCGGCGAATCGAAGCGAAGCGACGAGGGGCAAGCTCATCGGATCCCTCCTTGAACTCGTCGTTTCGCGAGAACATTTTGTTGCAGCCAGAGTTCAGCGACTAATGCGACGAGCAGCACACACCACAGCCAACGCCAGATTTCCCGACCAAATTGCCGTGTGCGATCGGCCGCATTCAGTCCAGAGGCGTCGTCGAAAAGCGACGCTTGTAGAGACTCGCGCAAGCGGTCGATTTGCTGCTGTCCGGCTCCACGCAGCGAGGATTCATTTGCGTCGACAGAGACCAAGCGGACGACGGAAGGTACGCTCTTGGCAGCGGTTTGATTATCCATCGCTGACCGGCGGGCAATCGTATACAAGCCTTCTTGGTACGTGTCCGTGAAACGAAGCACTTCGTCACCACTCGGCATTGCTTGGGCCACCTCACCATCAGGCAACGTCACCGACCAGCGAATCGAGTTGTCGCTGGCTTCCAAGTCGGTCGCTTCAAAATCGCTCGAATCCAGCACAAGAGGCTGACCCACGGGGATATCCCATTGCTCGCGTTTTCCTGCTAGGTCGAGGACCATTTGACTGACCATTGGAAGGAACACGGGACGCAACGGTAAGTTGCTCCAAGCGTCGTTTGCCGTAAAAGCGAACTGGACGATCGTGCCTTCACCGACGGGAGCGGCGACAGCGAGTAAGTCGCCCGCCGTCGTCTGCATCAACACTCGTTTTGCCGATTGGGCTTCCGGTGACAGAGTTTTGTCGAACGACAATCGGCGATAAGCATTGAGTGTGACGTCGGAAAATGGATTGCCGTTACCGTTGGCGATCACTTTCCAAGGGTCGTACTGCGGGTTGGGTCGATCGATGCTGAATGAAAGTTTGGCGCTATCGAGGCCTTGATCGGAATCCTCCTGAGCGGTTTGGTTGACGGTTCCGAGCACCGCCGGAAACGAGAGTGACTGCCCGTCGGCTTGCCAAGTCGCATTGTAGGTTTCGATATCGACGTCTGGCCCATCGAACACCACCAATGCGCCGCCTTGATTAACGAAGTCGACAAGTGTCGAACGTTGTTCCGGTTGCAAAGCGGGAACATCGGCGAGGATGACGACGCGTGGCGCGTCCTCGCTGATTGACGCTGGCATCTGGTCGACCGTAACGACCGACGACTTTACCGGGTCTGGTCGGTCATCGCCGCCGAAAGCGAAGGGGCTCAACGCGATCGCCAGAAAATCAGCCTGTCCACCGAGCGGTCGTGAACTTGGTTTTCCGTCGACCAACAAAACGTTGACGGCGGACATTACATCAACGACCACCCCACGATGATTGTCTTCGATCAGCATGTCAGATCGATCGATCATTGCGGTGACAAGGTGCTGGCCAGGATCATCGATCGTTTGAGTCAGACGATTTGTAACGACACTTTTGGCGTCAACCGAGATGGTTCGTGGGTCCAACGATTGACCATCGATTGACCAGACAAGTCGCACATCGTTTGCTGCCGCTTCACCGCTGTTGCGGATGGTTGCTTCGTAAACACCGGCGCGTTGGCGGACGACGACGGGTGATTGGACAGAGACCGAATCGACGGAGACGTTGTTGATCGCGTCCCAGTCCGGTTGGAGATCGATGAAGTCAAAGTACGTTTCGACGCCCTGACCGGCGAGCACCTTGGTTTCATCAGCGACTCGCTGCGCCGTTTCCAGGCTTGTTGCATCGATGATGCATTCTTGAAAGTCGCTGAGGAGAACAATTTGCCGCCTGCGGTGAGTCGCATCTTGAGCGGCAACCACGGCGGCCTCAAGCAACTGCCCGATCGTCGTAGGGCCGCCTTCGGGTGAGAGTTTTCGCAACTTGGTCAATGCTTCGGAAACGCCCATCTTCGACGGGACCGAGGCGACACGCGAAGATCGAACAAGGATCACTTCGTCGCGGCGTGAAAGTTCGCCCAGAACCGATCGTAGTTGTTCTTTTGCTTGCTCTAACAGCGAAGGCTGACCCTGTGGTGTCAAGGACATGCTGCGTGAATCGTCGATTGCGATAATCAACGTTTTTGGGGTGTCACCGGCGACCGCCTTGAGCCCAGTCCAAACGGGACGGGCGAGGCAGAATGCGAGGATGACAGGAATCAGGCAACGCAGCAAAAGCAAGAGCAGATTGGCGAGTTGCATCCTCCGGCGATTTACCTGCACGACCGCTTGAAGCAAATGCATCGCGCCCCAGTCAATCGTCTGGAAACGACTGCGAAAGAACAGGTGGATGACAAGCGGAATGGAGAATGCCAACGCTCCGAACGCTAAGACTCCGTTGAGCAAGTTCATCGCGTCAGCCTCCGCCGAGCGGCAACGTACTCGTGCAAGACATCAACAAAAGGCTGGTCCGTCGTCACCTGAACGAGGTCAACGCGACTACGGCGACACGCTTCCTTCAAGTCATCGTTGTGTTGCAGAAGTCGTTGTCGGTAGGCATCACCGAGCACACGGGCATCAACCATCTGTTCGGGCGCAGCCAGTTCGAGGTCCTTGAATTGAACTCGTCCGGTGAACGGGAAGTCAACTTCGTCCGGATCCAAGATTTGGAAGAAGATGACTTCGTGGCGGGCGGCACGCATTTGGGCAAGTGAGCGAGACAACGACTCGATGTCGCCCATCGAATCTGACAGGATCACGACCAGCCCGCGTTTGCCGAGCTTGGTGATCACTTTGCGAAAAACATTTCCCAAATCAGTTTCGCGGCGATCATGGTTCGACAGCAGTGCGGTTAAGATCGCGCGAAGGTGTGACGGGCGACTGCGTAGTGGGACTTGGTTGCGGATTTCGTTATCGAAGGTGATCAACCCGACAGGGTCTTGCTGGCCCAATAAAAAGTATGCGATAGCGGCAGAAAGTCGGACCGCATATTCGCGTTTGGTTAAACCCTCGACACTTCGTGTTCCGCCGTATTCCATCGATCCGCTTTGATCGACCAAGATGCTGCAACGGAGATTGGTTTCTTCTTCGTATTGGCGGATGAACAGTCGGTCACTTTTTGCAAAGACCTTCCAGTCGATGTTCTTCAGCTCGTCGCCTTGAACGTATTGGCGGTGTTCTTTGAATTCGACACTGAACCCTTTGTGGGGTGAACGGTGTCTGCCAGTGCAATAGCCCTCCACAACTTCTCGGGCAAGCATTTGAAGTCTCGCGACCCGAGCCAGTTCTTTCGGTTTGACAAAGTCCAAGATTCGCATTGGCGAAAAAAGTCAACGACGTTTGAAGCGGGGTGGGACGTTGGGAGAGATCACGTCGGCAAAACTTTGATGTGTCTGCCAAACGGCTGGCGTAGTTAAACGACGTTTAATCATCCCATTGTATCCAGGCTATTGTAAGCAAGTTTCCCTTTCCCTTGACCACGATTGCCCCCATCCGATGGGGAGATTGCATGTTTAATTCCACCCAGCTTGGCTTCGCCTTCGCGATCATCGCCAACACCATTTGGGGCGTGTTCCCGATCTTTTGGAGCTTCCTGCGGGGGACCCCCGCGTTGGAACTGGTGTGTCATCGAATCGCCTGGGCGTTCGCGTTCTCGCTGCTGATCGCCGCCGCCCGCTTTTACACGCTTCATCAGGACCTGCGGAAAAAGCTGCTCAAGACGGTTTTCAATCGGAAAACGTTGGCACTCTACGCAGGCTCGGCAATCTTGATCGCAATCAACTGGTTGGCATTTCTGTGGGCGGTCACCCACGATCGCGTGCTGCTATCGTCGCTCGGCTATTACATCAACCCGCTGTTCAATGTTCTGTTGGGCGTCCTAGTGCTAGGGGAGACCCTCCGGGCCTCGCGGTGGGTAGCGATCGGGTTTGCAACCGTCGGCGTGGCCGTGATGGCGATCGGAACGGGAGAATTTCCCTGGGTTTCTTTGTTCATGGCGTCTTCGTTCGCCGGTTACGCGCTGCTGAAAAAGAAGGCTCAGCTGGACGTGATGTATGGCTTGCTGATCGAAACCGCGGTACTGATCATCCCGACGATCATCTACTTAGGATGGTTGCAGTCGACGGGCGAAGCGGCATTTTCGGTTCACAACTGGAAAGTAGACGCGCTGTTGATGCTTGGCGGCATGTTCACGTTGATTCCGCTCGCGCTCTTTTCGGCAGCGACTCAGCGAGTTCCACTGTCGGTGATCGGCGTGTTGCAATACGTCGGCCCAACGTTGCAATTTATCTGTGGTGTCGCGTACTTCGGCGAAACTGTCAGCGTTCAACGGATGATCGGATTTGCGTTCGTATGGGTTGGCGTCGCGATCTTTCTATTTGTTCGCAATCCACAAACCGCCAATGCGGATGACGCGGACGCTGCGATCGAGGAAGCCGAGCGCGCTATGTCCGGCAACGAGTCAACGACAACGGTGGCGTTCAATCCTCGCACGCCCGCCCCATGTTGCGAAGGCTAACAGCACCCTGTTGCGAACGCTAACGGGCCGCTAGCGGTTGCTTCGAAGAAACGCGGCTTTGCCAAGTTTGGCAAGCTGTGGATCCATCTGATTGAAGGTCGATTCGTCTTTGAAAAGCCACAGGATCCGTGTGCGTCGATTCTGTGGCAGTCGTGGCACTGCCGCATAGCCATCAGTAAAGATGATCAGCCCGTCGTACTGGCGATGTTCGTCGATAAAATCGATGACGGGTTGAAACTCGGTCCCGCCGCGACCTGTAACGACGAAGTCGCGTTTGGCTCGTTTCAGCGTCATGACTTCGGATTGGATCTGGACGTCAAACCAAATCACGTCGACCGATTCGACACCGTAGCGAAAGAAATTGCTAACGACCGAGAATCCGGCTTGCAAATCGCTGTGGTTCATGGAGCCTGAAACGTCAACGGCGAACAACAGCTTTGTCGTAAAGTCGTAGCGACTTCCCATCTGTGCGAAACCGTATCGCCGGCTTGGCTTCATCCGTGTCAGTCTTCGTTGTACGGCCAACACACTTTGACGGAACTGACGTAGCACAGCGCGATAGTTCAGCTTTGGATTCAGCGTCGCAAGAAGCTGCTCTTTTGCCGATCCCGCAATTGACCCCCAGCCGTTGTGTTCGGCTGCTTCGCGGACTGCCGTGTGGATTTCATCTTGGAGCAGTTCGTCACTGTCCCACTCCAGTGTGTTTTCGACACCAACTGCTTGCGGATCGGCATACGCATCCAAGCTCGAGGGGGCCGGTGCCGGCGTTGGGGCGGATGAATCGGGTGCATCGTCCGTTTCGTCAGAAGACTCGGCTAGTGATTCGTCGACGGCTGAACTTTCATCGTCAGCACCACCATCCTCTTCGTTTGACGCATCGTTTTGCGATTCATTCGCGTTCGGTTCGTCGCGGGCGTCAGATGCAGATTTACCGGGATCTTCGGGAGGATCCTGTTGAGATCGCTCAGACAACTCGCGGTAGTAAAATTCAAAATACTGGTCATCAAACGCGTCGTCAGAGAAAACCTCGCGAGCACGCGGAACTGGCAAACCAGTCCGCAAGCATTCTTGCACGGTCAGGTTGCTTGCCATGTACGACAACTCGGCTTCTGGCTTGCGTCGGTCGTAGGGATGGCCGAGCAGGATTCGCATCGCTTCGAACGACAGCACGTCGCGAAGTTGATCACGCCGGAGTGAAGCGATGAACGTCGGGTTGAACTCCACGCGGCCTCGTGCCACACGGATCGTTTCGATTGCCGGCTGCGCGACGACGTCGTGCATTGTCCATGCGGCAAACAGCAGCGGCTCGGTCAGAAACCAAGTTTCAGCGACCTGCGTGATCCGCTCACGTGGCGAGAGTTGGTTAAAGCGACTGGACTTTTTTGCGGCCATGGAGTCTACGTGCCTACTCGACGCGGATGCCTTCCATGTAGCTGGTCAGCAATTCTGTCAACTCCAGCGACTCGGACACAAAGCCCATCACGGATTCAAACTTCGGTTTCTCCAGTGTCGCGACCCAGTGCGCGACAGCTTCGTCAAGCTTTCGTCGACGAAGTAGCTTGAGGTAACCGAGCAATCCCTTCCGCGCATCATCTTCTTTGTCCGTCGGGCACTTTTCACCAGCAAGCCAGATCAGAATCTGTTCGTTTAACGTCAGCAATTCCGCCAGCGTCATCTTGTTGAGTGTTTTGCGGTGCTTGGAAAGGTCAAACAGAACGTCCGGTGGGCTGACAGCTAGCTGGGTTGCCAAACTGCGGCGGAACGCAGACGCGGCCGCCGAACCGACGATTCCGGCGACCAATTTGATGTGTTTGTCTTGCAACTGATCGATCGGACGGATGAAGTCACTGACGCGATTCCATGCACGGCGGTCGGGCGTCTTGTTTAACCCCGTATCGCTTTCCGGAGGCGAATTGGAAGCCCCGGAACCCGCTAGGACAGAATCGAGGAAATGCGGTTGCTGCTGGATGAAGTGCGTGATGCGGTGATCGACGCCGGTGCGTTCTGCCCACAGCAGCCAGTCTTCAACTGTTGGCGCAAATTCGTAGAGGTTGAACCGCGAGATCAGTGCGGGATCCAAGTCGGTGAGTTGGTATTCGTCACCATCGTTGACCGCCGACACAATCACACTGCCTTCGGGCAAGCGTTTGCCGGCGAGTGTTTTGTTGAGCGCCAGCTCCATCACCGCTTGCAGAATCTCTGGGCGAGCGCGGTTCAATTCGTCAAGGAACAGCGTGATCGGCTGGTCGTCTTCGGGCCACCAATACGGCGGCAGGAATTCGCTTCGTCCAGTCGCTTCGTCTTTGTGCAACAACCCGATCAAGTCACCGGGGTCGCTCATTTGCCCTAGAAAGAACGAGATCACCTGCATACCACGTTTGGCGTAGTACTCGGTAATGATTTGGCTTTTACCGATCCCGTGGCGCCCGACCAGCATCACGTTCTGACTTGCTGGTGTCAGTTCCAGCAACTCCAACAATTCGTTCGCGTCGACTCGTACGGCCAATGTGGATTCCTTCGTCAATCAGGCTGGCTGGCACTGCGATTTTCGGCTGCGTCCAGCGTTTGTTTCTACAGAGTGTGGTGTTCGACCCAGGAGAGATTCCAGGGAAACCGAGTCGTCGGCTGCATCTTGAAACGCAAGCCTTCCGAATAGAGTTCGCGTAGGTTCAGGATCGTCGACCGAAGCTTTGGCAGAACCTTTTCAAATTGCTTGAACGGCACGTGGATTTCGATCATCTCGTGCGGGGCGAGCTTCACGTACAGTTTCAGTTTGACAGTGTCATTGGTCGTCGCAAAGTCGAATTGTTCTTCCTTGGCCAGTTTCCGCACCTGGGCAATGATCGCTTTCGATTTGAACAGCCGGACCTTTTCGCGTTTCTTCGCCGCAGCCGCCTTTTTGGCGTACCGCTCCAGCACATGGCGGACGAACGTTTTGATTTCGTCAAGGTCGCTGACCACGGCGGTGTGCGGCGGGTTCGGATAGTCGTACGACTTCAGTGTCAGACGCCGCTCGTCGTCGTATTCCAAGCGAAGCTCGTCGTTGCGATAGTACGTGGCATCGGAATCTGGTTCCGGAATCCCAAACCGACAGAGCGTGTGGGACCGTGTGTCCCGATCGCCGGGGTGTTTGGTCAGTTTGCAGCCATCGATTTTCGCGATCAACTCCTGCCAGCGCTTCGCCTCTTGGTGTAACTTCGAACGATCGACCAGGATCGGGGCTTCGCCAGAAAAATCTTCGCGAAACAGCTTTCGGATACTGGCAGAGAGGAGCTTCAAGGCTTCGCCGGCGTGTTGATTTCAGCGTTTTTGGTTCGTGAAAGCCTGTAATGTACGGAATGCCGTGGCCTTGTCGACTTCCCGATCAGCGAGAAACCGGCAACACTACGCCCCATGCAACAGTTGACTCACCAATTTGACGTTCCCGTTTCGCGATTCACCGTCGGAAACCACTCGCTGGCCTACCGCGATCAGGGTTCCCAATCCCCCGGATCCGGCGGGCGTACGATCTTGTGCGTGCACGGAAACCCGACGTGGAGCTACTACTACCGCAACGTTTTCCACCGATTTGCCGGTCGGTATCGTGTCGTGGCGGTCGACCACATCGGATGCGGTGAAAGTGATAAGCCGCCGCGCGGTGCGTTCTCGTATCAGTTGGCTGATCACCAGCAGAATTTGGCTGACCTGATCGAACACCTGGACCTGAAAAATGTCATGCTGCTCGCGCACGACTGGGGTGGTGCGATCGGTTTGGGAGCCCTGCTGAAATGCCGCGAGCGATTCTCCGCGATCACGTTGCTCAACACCGGTGCGTTTCCGCCGCCTTACGTGCCGTGGCGAATCGCGGCTTGTCGGATTCCAGTGCTGGGGACGCTTGGCGTTCGTGGGCTGAACTTGTTCGCCCGTGCCGCGATCACGATGGCAATGGATCGCAATCATTTGTCCCCCGAAGTCACTGCCGGTTTGCTGAAGCCATACGACAGTTGGAAAAACCGTGTCGCGATCGACGCGTTCGTTCGTGATATCCCGATGAAGCCATCGGATCCGACGTACCAGACATTGCTGGATTTGGAAAACGCGCTGCCATCGCTGGCGCATCTGCCGTCGCTATTGGTCTGGGGAATGAAAGACTGGTGTTTCCGTCCGGAATGCTTGCGTCGATTTGAAAAAGCTTGGCCGAACGCACGAAGCGTCGAGATTGCCGATGCCGGGCACTATGTGATCGAAGATGCGCCGCTGGAGGTTTTGGACGCGATCGAGACTTTCCTGAGCGACCAAACTCGCAATTCGGCGTCGTGAACCGGATCCTGGACCCCTATCGACATCTGTGTGACACGCCGGAAGCGGGCGTGCGCTGGGCTTGTCTGTTGGAGGCGACCGCCCCCAAGGCAGGAAACGTTTTTCCCGGTCACTCGTTCAACGATCTCTGCTTCGAGCAATTCGTTCAGGCTGCCGAGATCTCGGCGACTGCATTCGCGGGGCCTTTTGACCGATTTAGCCTGCCAGTTCTTGAAGCCGTCACGCGGGTGGCGAAGGAAGTTGGTACCAACGTCAACTTGGGAATCCTGCTGCTGATCGGGCCGCTCGTGCAAGTTGACCGTGCGTTTGAAGGCCTTCCAGATTTAGCGGAGCTTTCGAGAGCAATTTGCAATCTGATCGACAGCTTGGATGCGGATGACTCGCGGAATTTGTACGCGGCAATCAACGCGGCGCATCCTGGTGGAATGGGCAAGGTCGACGACATGGACCTTGGTGCCGCCGCCCCACCAACTTTTCAGCTTGCGATGCGTTCGGCGCGTGAGCGTGATCGGATTGCCGAAAACTACAGTGATGGGTTCACTGATCTATTGCACGAAGTCGTTCCGACGATTGACCAAGCGATTGCCGAACAGCAAGACTTGATAACCGGAATCGCCGTCGCGCACTTGCGTCTGCTGGCGACTCGAACCGATAGCTTGATCGAACGAAAATTCGGGCCAAAGATTGCCGCGACGGTACAAGCCCGTGCGGACTTTGATCATCAAAATCCAGCCGCGCGAGCGGCGTTCGATAACTACTTACGAACCGACCAAGCTCGACCAATCAACCCCGGAACGACTGCCGATCTGATCGCCGCCGGGCTTTACGTACTCCTCCGCACCAACGTTTCGAACTGAATCATGTCCCATCAAGGCCAAGGGACGCCGACATTTCGCGTCGACGTCACAAAAGAACAATTCGTCTTTTCGGCAGCCCACTTCATCACCTTTGCCGGTGATATCTGCGAGCGATTGCACGGCCATAACTATGGTGTGCGGGCCAGTGTTGAAGGGCCGCTGGACGAAAATCGTTATGTCGTCGACTTTATCGCACTGCGTGATGCGGTATTGGAACAGACAATGGCGCTAGACCACCACGTCGTTTTGCCGACCGATCACGCGGAAATCAAAGTCACCAGCGATGACAAGGAAACGACCGCCACGTTTCGCGACCGTCGTTGGGTATTTCCCAACGAAGATTGCGTGCTTTTGCCGGTGATTAACACCACGGCCGAAGAGATGGCCCGTGTGATCGCCGAGCGGGTCCGCGAAAAAACACGAGCCCAGTTCGGCGACGCGTTGACCTGGATCGAAGTAGCCGTGGACGAAAATCATGGGCAATGGGGCGTCTGTCGGCTGCCCTGGTGATACGATAGGGGCCCACGACTTGGCAGCTGCCTTTTCCACCCCCTCCCCGAATCTGAACTCACCCGATGCGCTCGCTACTGCTCTCTTCTCTCTATTCGGCTTCGCTTGTGCTTTGCGTCAGCTCTCATGCTCTCGCTCAAGACCAACTACCGATGCCTCAATTGGGGCCCTACGAATACGAACCGAAACCGGAAGGCGAAGCGTTTCAGAAACTGAATCCACGCAAGGCTCCGGCAGCCGGCGCGATGATGCTGAAAAAAGGCGATCGGCTTGCCATCATCGGTGATTCGATTACCGAACAGCGAATGTACTCGCGGCTGATCGAAACCTATTTGACCGCGTGCATGCCAGAACTCGAGATCTCTGTTCGCCAGTATGGCTGGAGTGGCGAAAAGACTGACGGCTTCTTGCGTCGTATGGAAAACGATTGCCTGCGATTTGATCCGACAGTTGCCACGCTTTGTTACGGTATGAACGATGCTCGTTATCGCCCATTTGATGTAACTAACGGCAAATGGTACGAAGATCACTACACCGCAATCGTTCGCCGTTTAAAGAATGCCGGTTCGAAAGTCGTCGTCGGTTCGCCCGGGTGCAGTGGCAAGCTTGCCACTTGGGTCGGTTCACGCGTCGGAACGCTGGAAGAGCATAACCAACACCTGTGTGCGCTGCGTGACATCGCGATGCAAGTCGCCGAGAACGAAGGTGTCGCTTTTGCAGACATCTTTTGGCCGATGTATAAAGCACGCGTTGCCGCACCGGGGCTCTACCCCGGCGACGGCTCGAAGCCCTACGAAATGGTCGGCCGCGATGGCATTCACCCTGACTGGGCCGGACACGCGATCATGGCTTATGCGTTCCTTGAATCACTTGGATTGGATGGTGATCTCGGGACAATTTCCGTCGACTTGCAAAACAAGACCGCAACAGCGACTGATGGTCACAACGTCGACGGATTTGACAACGGTGAAGTTGCTTTAACCAGCACACGATACTGTTTCTGCGCTCCCGGACCGATCGATCGAGATAACTCCGTCCGATCGGGAATGACATTCATTCCGTTCGATGAAAAGCTGAATCGATTGACATTAAAAGTGACCGGAGTCAGCGGTCTGGCCACGATTACCTGGGGCGGTGCGTCGAAGACGTTCTCCGCCAGCCAGCTACGCGAGGGTATCAACCTTGCAGCCGAGTTCACCAGCAACCCGTTCTGTGGTGCGTTTGCACGAGTCGATGACGCGGTTGCAGAAAAGCAGGCTTACGAAACGAAGCAGATCAAGCAGATTTTCCATGGGCGTGCCGCACGTGACAACATGGAGCAAGCCGTTGCGGACTCTGAAAAGGAACACGCTCCACTGGCCCAAGCGGTCCGAGACGCGGTTCGTCCTGTTCGCCACGTGATTCAAATCCGCTAGCGTCCGGTTAACTTTCGATTGTCGCCCTTTCCGCCGCGAAAGTATCGTTCTCTACCGCTGGTTTTGCCAAGCGTAGGCGACATTGGGAGAGAACAAGTTTGTCGATTAACGGGGTCGCTAGTTGATCGATACTTAGCGACTCCGATACACAGGGACTCCGGCTGACGCGAAGCCCCTGAGAGGATGACGTTTGATTGTTTGGATCAGACAGTCAGCGCGCCCTGATCACTGTTGATGCGTGTGATCAGTTCATTCAACACACGCGGCGCGTCTTCGTGGCTGACTTGGCAGGTACCTGCGGCCTCATGTCCGCCACCGCCGTACTGCAGACACAACTCGCCGACATCCGTTTGGCAGGACCGGTCAATGATCGACTTGCCGATCGTAAAGACGGTGTTCTGCTGTTGCTTTCCCCAAAGCACATGGATCGAAATGTTACATGCGGGGAA
The DNA here is from genome assembly GCF_002251265.1 of Rhodopirellula sp. MGV. Classification (NCBI taxonomy): domain Bacteria; kingdom Pseudomonadati; phylum Planctomycetota; class Planctomycetia; order Pirellulales; family Pirellulaceae; genus Rhodopirellula; species Rhodopirellula sp. MGV. Next base: position 84,635 of record NZ_NPDI01000021.1, read on the forward strand.
AAGTGCATAAACCGTGAATCGATTCGTTGCGAAGATCGTTTCCTCCTCGCGCAAGTCCAACACGACTAAGTTCTCGTGAACTGAAGCACAGCGTCGGATTTGATCGACAGCCCGTTGTTGGTGCTCTCGATAAAGTTCGACGCGTTCACGGACGTCAGGTAGCAAGAGAATGTCTTCGATGTCCAGGTCGCGGCAGCAGTCGATCAAGTCCATCATCAACTGGTAGTTCGAGACGCGGAATTCGTGGAAGCGTCCCAAACCGGTTCGAGCGTCCATCAAGAATGACAGCAGTGGCCATCCTTGTGGGTTCTTGATCTCGTCAGCAGTGAACTTCGCCGCGTCAGCTTTATCGACCGCCGTCATCATTTCTTCGCTGATTGCGGGGAAGCGTTCGCGTCCACCGTAGTGATCGTAAACAACCCGTGCCGCGGAATCCGCTTGGGTTGATAGAACGTAGTTGTCGCGATGCTCGCCTTCGTTGCGAATCTCTTCGCTGGAATGGTGGTCGAAGCACAGATAACATCCGTCGACATAAGGCAGATTCGTCAGGATGTCGTTCTCTGTCACTTCGACCAGACCGTCTTGCATGTCTTTGGGGTGAACGAATTTGATTTCACCCAAGATTCCGAGTTCTTTCAGTAGCAGCGCACAGACGAGTCCGTCGAAGTCGCTTCGAGTTAGCAATCGGTATTGTTGGTTTGTATCGGTCATGGGTCCACACGAGGCAGCTTAGTGGTTCGGTTTTGATGTCGACGTTCGGCTGCGTCGACAGGTTGGACCGCGTCGCAGCGTTGTGGAAACCTAGGACGCAAAATTAGCGGGCTGGCTGGCAATCGATCGGGGGAGCAAAATTACGTCACAACTGTACGCCTCCTGAGGGCAGCCCCTCAGCGATCTGGGATCAAGCGTCCGATCTAGAGCCGCCAGCGGTGGCAATCGTTGTCACTGAGCGTTTTTAAAAACGAGATGAATTCCTGATAAATCTGGAATTCTATAGCACCTATCTGCCTGGATGCGGGAAAACAGAGGGCATCAAACCGACGTCCTGGATGAACCGATTCTTTACATCTTCCCAATCAGAACGCTGTGCCAAATAAACCGAGTAAACACCGAACACGTGTCTTTTCTTTCAACGCACATGGCACTTCGGACAAGCTCAAGCTGCGACGACTCGTCCGTTTTCTCAAGAAGAACAAGGTCGATGTGGGCTTCATCCAAGAAGCCAGTAAGAACTCCAAGTTGTTTATGGCAATCCTCCGGGATGAGTTTCCGAATGGGGAGATCGTGATTAAGCCTGAAAACGCGAATCAGAAGCTCCGGACTTTCAATCTGCGAAGCGGTCCTAAGGTGATCCAGCCAGCAACTGGGCGCGAGCAAGCGTACGCTTATGTGATTACTGACAAAACGAAAACGACGTTTCAGCACGTCGGAATGCCGGACTACATCAATCATCCCGGCGTTGCGAAGAATTTCTTTAAGCAGACAGTGATGGAGGATGACGAGGGCAACGAACCCGAGGAGCAACCCGAATCACGGTATCCGCGTCGCCAACGTGAGACGCCAATGGATGTCGCCGCGTTGAACCTTGCCGGCGAACGGCGTCCTGAAGGCGTTATCGTTAACAATATCCAGATGTACAACTTTCATGCCCCACAAGGCGGCGGATCGGGCGGTAAAGGTACCAGCGGGATGATGGCACGTACTGGCAATGCAATGTTTGCCGAATTCACCTTTGGAAAACCGTTCGTCCTGAACGCCGATACGAACCTGACACATAGCGCCGCTCAGAATGTCTACAAAGGCGCAAAAGTAATTTCCTCGAACAATAAAAAAGAGCTTCTCAGCCACACGATTGTCAGTGGATTCAAGGCCGAAGGGGTCAAAAATATTGTCGAACCGGAGCTACTTGATGGGCTGAGCGATCATCCCGGCGGTGTCATGACTGATATCGAATAGACGACTGGTTTGGGAAGTTTATTTTAGGTCCGTTGAACATTGGCAGTTTGACGCTTCTAGATTCGGTAAGATGAAGGTCCCGCCCGCCTTCCAACCTACCGACGATCAATGTCAAGAAGCTTCGTCTTCCGCATCATTCACCGTGTGATTCGCTGCACGACGGTAATCGCTGCAGTAGCTCTCTGTTCAACTCACCTCGTTGCGAATCCGCCGCAGGTCGAGACCGAAGCCGATCTTTCGCGCGCCGCGAAACTCTATCGCGATCAATGCGAACGCTGCCACGGCGAGCAGGGACAGGGTGTTAATGATGGCTACGCGATGCCTTTCGATTATGACCAATCGCTTGAGCAAATGACTCAAGTCATCTCGGAAACGATGCCGGAAGAAGATCCTGAGTCCTGCGTCGGAGAAGATGCTGTAGTGCTGGCTCGCTACATTCGCGAACAGTTTGCTTCCAGCAGCAAGACGAATCAGACTTCACAGCTGACACGTCTGACGGTCGCTCAGTATCGAAATGTGTTGGCCGATTTGATTGGTCGCTTCACGCCGGCTGTCGAAGGCAGTCCATCGAATCGTGCGCAAAACGCCGGGCGGATGCGCCGTGGCGGACAAGCGATTGCGGGATTGCGTGGCGAGTACTTTCAGTCGGAAGGAATGAACAAGGCACAACGTCTTGGTCACTATCGTAGTGACACGTACATGGCGTTTGACTTTGGTCAGCACGGTCCAGTTCCAAGTATCGATGGTGACCAATTCGCAATCGTTTGGCAGGGCAGTTTACGAGCGGATCATACGGGTGACTATCAGTTTCGTCTGACAACTGAAAATGGAGCACGACTTTATCTCAACTTTGACCCGCGGCCGAATACCGGATCGCTTCGTGATGATCGTTCGTCCGGCGACAACGAAGCATTGATCGACGATTGGGTTGGATCGGGAAAGAAACGCCAAAAGGCGGGTTCCATGTTCTTACTCGGCGGCCGTGACTATCCAATCAGGCTCGAGTTTTTCAAATATTTGGAGCCGTCTGCAAGCGTCAAATTGGAATGGAAACCTCCGCATGGCACTTGGTCAGTTTTGGATTTTAAACATCTGACCACGGATGACTCGCCACGAACATTTGCCTGCGATGTTCCTTTCCCGCCAGATGATCGTAGCCTGGGGTTCGAACGTGGAAGTTCTGTATCGGAGCAGTGGCAAGCTTCGGTGATGAAAGGAGCAATCCAAACCGCATCAGAAGTCGCCGCACGTTTGCCGTTGTTAGCATCGCTCGATGAGAAGGAAGACCGAACCGAAGCGATTGTGCGATTTGCCGAGCGGTTTACCCAGTCAGCTTTCCGCCGCGAATTGGACGAAGTCGAACGCGAGCGGATCAACCGATTCGTGCGATCGGATCCGAGTGACCTTGAAACGGGCCTTCGCAAGGCGATCGTCTCTGCGCTGATGTCTCCCTATTTTTTGTATCCGGAATTCGCGTCCGCTTCCCAATCACCGTCGCCTGAGATTGTTGCAACCAGACTGTCACTCGCTCTATGGGACAGCTTTCCTGATGACCAGTTGATTTCCGCAGCAAAGAACGGCCAGCTCGACACAGCTGACGAAGTGAAAGCGTCTGCCCGTCGAATGTTGCGAGATCCTCGTGCAAAAACAAAAATGCGGCGTTTTTTTGGAACATGGTTGGAGATTGAAGACCGTGATCTGTCCAAAGACGCCGCGTTATTTCCCGAATTCGACGAGCAAGTTGTTGCTGGCCTTCGGGAATCGTTAGAGATCTTTATCGACGACGTCGTTTGGAGTCGCGAGTCTGACTATCGGCAACTTTTATTGGCGTCAGAGATGAAGCTGAATCAAAAGCTTGCGGAACTCTATCGACCGGATCCGCTCGAGAAGGCTCCGAGTGGTGCAACTGAAACGAAAACAGATTCTGACCAGGCGTTTGACGCCGTCTTTCGCACGGTCCGCTTCGACGAGCGGCAACGGTCTGGGATTATAACCCACCCCTATTTGTTGAGCGCGTTTGCGTATCATGACAACACATCGCCAATTCATCGCGGTGTATTCTTGACACGAAACGTCGTCGGTCGCGCCCTCAGCCCGCCACCCAATGCGATCGCGTTCAAAGACGACGAATTCCCTTCCGATCTGACGATGCGAGAGAAGGTCACTCTATTAACGCGAGACAACGCATGCATGGCCTGTCACAGTGTGATTAACCCTTTGGGGTTCACGCTGGAAAGTTTTGACGCGGTCGGTCGCTGGCGGGAACTGGAAAACCAGAAACCGGTCGATACGCAATCGCTCTATACGACGGTAACGGGTGATGTGATCGAGTTATCGAATGCCCGAGACGTCGCCAAATTTGCAGTCCGTAGCCCCTCTGCTCATCTCGCATTCATCACCCATCTCTATGAGCACATGCTACAACGCAGTGCCCATCAAGCGGGTGATGAAACCCTGGAGCGTCTTCGTGAGTCGTTCGCGAACGATGACTTCAACATCCAAAATCTGTGTACCGAAATCGCCGTACTGGCCGTAACCCGAGCTCCCCAACCCAATTCAACCGAGGAATCGCGATGAGTTCTATGAACAATGGCCGACGAAGGTTCCTGCGCGAGCTAGGTGTGAGCGCAGCGTCGTTACCGTTTTTATCGAGTCTGAACAGTTTGGCTGCGGGCGAGGCTGCTGTTGATTCGCCGAAGCGGTTGATCGTGATGTTTTCGCCCAACGGAACGTTGCCCGATGAGTTTTGGCCGGATTCCTTTGGTGAAGACAAAGGTCTGGTACTCAAACCGATGCTTTCGGCGCTCGAACCGTTTCGGGATCAGACGCTGATATTGAAGGGGATCAACAATCAAGTTGGCGGCGATGGCGACAACCATATGCGCGGCATGTCGTGCTTGCTAACCGCTCGCCAGCTCAACCCCGGAAATATCCAGGGCGGAGGCCACACGCCGGCCGGATGGGCAAGCGGAATCTCAATCGATCAGGAAGTCAGAAATCATTTCCAAGCGAATGAGTCAACCAAGACTCGATTTGGATCTTTGGAATTCGGCGTTGCGGTCCCGGACCGGGCCGACCCTTGGACTCGTATGAGCTATGCCGGAAGTGATCGCCCGATGGCCCCGATCGATGATCCCGAGCAGATGTTCCAGAAAATGTATGGCGGGAAGCAAGATCGCAAGTTGGTTGCGAGTGTGATCGATGAGGTCAAACTGGATTTGGAAAAGGTTAGTCGGCGATTGAGTTCCGCCGATCGGCAGTTGCTGGATCGCCATTTGCAATCTGTTCGCCAGTTGGAGCAGGAAATTGCCGCGTCGGCGAGCGATTCGCAGTTACAACACCCTGAACCGGAAATCGATCCCAACATCGAGCTCACCAACGACAACACTCCAGCGATCAGTCGGATGCAGATTGACTTGATCGTCAATGCGCTTGCCAACAACATGACTCGCGTGGCAACGTTGCAGTTCATGCGATCCGTTGGGCAAGCGAGAATGCGTTGGCTGGAGATCGAAGAAGGCCACCATTCGCTGTCACATGAGCCGCGAAACAATCAACAAGCTCACGATAAACTTCGCAAAATCAATGCGTGGTTTGCCGGTGAACTCGCCTATCTTGCAAAGCGATTGTCAGAAATCCCCGAACCTGGACGGGACGGCGAAACGTTGCTCGACAATACAGTGATCGTCTGGTTGAACGAACTGGGCGAAGGCAATTCACACACGTTAAACAACATCCCATTCCTTTTAGTTGGCGGCGGCGCCGGGTTCCGTACTGGTCGTGCGATTGATTTCGGCGGCGTCCCACACAATCGTCTTTGGATGTCTGTTGCTCATGGCTTAGGGCATCGAGCACTGGACGCTTTCGGGTCAACAGAGTTCTGTGGCGATGGAGCGCTGGACCTGCTCTAATCTTTGCAGCTGTCCGCCGCCGTATGACTTGTTTTGCGGTGGCGAACACTCCTCCTTCCAACTCTCATTATCTATTCCGAGAAAGCGTATGGATCGATTCTTGGCGGATCCCAATTCTGAAAAGATTTGGCACGCGACGCTAAAAGGCAAGACAGTTGAAACCAAAACTGGTAACCCCGCAAAGCCGCGCGCACAGTCCAAATCCTTCAAGTCAACCGATGAAGCAAAGGGGTACCTTGAAAAACAGGAATGGACGAAACTGAAGGCCGGCTTTGTCCTTCAAAATCCCGATGCGAATGGGGGCGAAGCGACCGCGTTGAGATTACTTCCCGGTGGATGGACTGGGATGTTGCCATTAGCCACCTCACAGGATCATCTGTTCTGTGTTCGCTATCCCGAAAGTCAAAACGAACTATTCGTGTTTGATAACTCGGGAGCGGTGGTCAAATCAACGAAAGCGAAAGTTGATGGTCTGGTTTTGTATGCGGCCTGCGATTCAATTAGCGAGACGATTTTCTTCAATGCGGATCATTCGATCTATCAATTGGATTCGAATTTCGCTGTCATAAAGAAACCACTGGCTGTTGGAAAGGAAGCTTCGGCATCCTGTTTGAGCGTCGCCGGCGGAAGGCTACTCGTTTACCATCGCAACAAGATTGAGGTTCGCAACCTCGCGGACGACAATGAGCTCTTGTCTGTTGAAGTCACGCCCGACCTTTACGGTGGGCACACAATCACATTGGAAGCCGTTCTCGATCGTGGCGGGAAACTTGCCGCGGTCCATGAAAAGGCTGGGGAAATCGCAATTTACGACGTCAAGAAAGGGAAACTCATGTTTCGCTTCGAAGGCGACATCCCGATGATTTCCAAATTGCTTTTCTGCCCCCAAGGAAAAGTGCTCTACGCGGTGTCACCATACGCGGAGTCGGGGTTGCTCGCTTTCGATTTGAAAGCGAAAAAGCAGATACCGCTACCCAAAGATTTGCCACGTCTCTCTCAAGGCAAGATCGATATCGCTTGTCACCCAACGGATGACCGCATCGCTATCGTTTCCACCAATAGTGCAACGATCTTTGACGCGAGAACGAATCGGGTCGTGAATTCGATCACGCTCGATCACGTCGTCAAGCGTGCCGGCATTGTCTTTTTTCAAAACTCACTGGTGGCACTCAGCGATCTTGGTGTACTTGGCTTTTACGCCTTATAAGTCGGTGACAGTGTCGCGCGTACTTCTGCATGCTGGGGATCGTTTTTCACTGAGTGTGCAGTACAGAAAAAGCCGGATGCGTTTCGCACCCGGCTTTTCGTCTGTCGTTAGGGAGTTGACTGTGTCCTAGCTGTAGGCCGGTTCACGAGTCGCCTCGCCGACCAGTCTTAACAGTTCGAGGGCCATGTCTTCGAGATCTGACGCTGTCTTGACGGCGTTGCCTGATCCACTGGTCGTGTTCATGGCCGCTGACGAAACCGCCGAAACACTCGATGCGATTTCGCCGCTTCCCGCAGCCAGATCGCCGATGCTCTTCGAGATTTCTCCTGTCATTGCTGATTGTTCTTCGACCGCTCCGGCGATTGCGTTTTGGCTCTCAGCAATTTGTTCGATCACCGTACTCGCGCGACCGATCGCTTCGATGGCTAGCCGGGTGTCACTCTGAATCGCTTCGATCTTCGTGATGATTTCGTCGGTCGCTCGCGTGGTGTCTGCCGCAAGGTCTTTGACTTCATTGGCGACAACCGCAAAACCTTTGCCTGCCTCACCCGCCCTCGCCGATTCGATCGTTGCGTTGAGTGCCAACAAGTTCGTCTGAGAAGCGATCGCACTGATCGTTTTGATCACTTCGCCGATTTCGGAACTGCTGGATCCCAACTGGCTAATCCGTGAACTGGTTTCCCGCGTTACCATCACGGCTTCTGACGCAGTGCTGACGGCATTCGATGCGTTGTGTGAGATCTCTTTGATACTCAGTTCAAATTGTTCGACTGCGGTCGCAAGAGTCTGTGTATTGATACTTACCTCTTTCGCCGCGCTGCTAGCCATCAGTGCCTGAGCCGATGTTTCTTCTGCGTCTTTTAGCAACTCTGATCGAACATACTTGGACAACTCTTGCAGCCTTGCCGCGGAGGCCCGCAGTGGATTCACCGTGTCACGTGAAATGATGTATCCAAAGACAATCATCATTCCGGTCAGCAAGATCAATGCCCCGATCGAAATGTAGGCGCGACGTTGTACGATTGCGGCGACATCCTTTTCGGCGAGATTATTTGCTTCGATCGCCATCGCAACCACTCGGTCGATGGCATCGCGGTGTTCTTCATACAGACTCCGCAGAGTACCACGTTCAAGCTCTTGTACCCTTTTGAGGTCTCGGGCAAGACAGGCAGGGATGAAATCGCGATTGAGAACTTGATAGAACTCGTCCGCCGGGGCAAAGCTGTTTACCACTTTCGCGTGTTTCATCTCGCCTTCAGGCAGCGTGTTGAGCCAGTGGTTGTGTCGGTCGTAATAGCGTGTCTCAAGTTGTTTTAGGCGGGACGCATTGTTTTTCAGCTCGGCTATGTCGTCGCCTTCCTCGACCGAGTTTGCCATATGCAACGCCATCAAATACGATTCGATGATGTAATTGGGAGGAGGCATGATGTCTGCGATCAAGTCCTTGCCCATCTCAATTTGCTGATAATACGGACCGTGAACCTTCGCGACAGCAAGCGTTCGCCACGTCCACGCGCCGTACAAAAGGAACGCCGCTCCTGAGACGGCAACCAAAGCCGTTAATTTTGCTTTTACGGTAAGCCTTTGAAGATCCATTCCGCCAATCCATCTCGTTGCAATATGTTGTCAGGCGACGTCGCATTGACGTCCCTAAAAATTGGCTTACAGCAAACTGACGGTGACGACCTTTCGTACGGGTCTTCCCTCATTGTCGTGGGCATTTACGCTCAGCAGAGCGTTCAGGCCGCTCCGATGTCCAGCTGACTTGGCTGGGCGGCCAAATTGGTGAGAACGATGCTTCAATCCCCACACGATAGGTGGGAGAGAGCAGTCACAACGAACGGGCGCAACCAGAACGGTGCTTGAGAAGGTATCGCGTTGTGCTGGCGAAGATGCCACCGAAGGCTTGGTGGAGTCGCGACCGACGCAGTGCATACGAAACATTGCCCTGCGTCGGCATGAAGGAGAGCGATTGATTACCAGCGAAGGCCGAATTGCTCGCCGCCGGTATCGCGGTTGTTTCCGCCTTTAAGAGGACCAGCGTGCTGCGGTTTTATCGCGACTTCACGTTGTGGCTCTTCGATTTCCTCTTCTTTCGGCTTCGTGTCTTGGGCTGGTGCGTTGACAGCTTTCATGGACAAGCCGATCTTCTGCGACGCGCGGTCGAACGACAGCACCTTCACGTCGACTTCTTGGCCTTCGCTGACAAAGGCATCGACTTTGGAGACGCGGTGGTTTGCGAGTTCGCTGACGTGCACCAAGCCTTCGATTCCGGGGCCAAGGCGGACGAAGCATCCGAACGATGCGATTCGCGAAATCGTTCCCTTGTGAACGCTTCCAACGGCGTATTCCGCTTCGGCCGCGTCCCAAGGATTCTCGAGCAAGTCGCGATAGGAAAGGCTAAGCTTGCCGTTTTCCTTGTTGATCGAATCGATTTTAACTTGAACCTTTTGCCCTACTTCTAGAACTTCACCTGGATGCTTGACGCGATCCCAGCTGAGCTTGCTGATGTGGACCAAGCCTTCAAGGGCGCCGAGATCTACGAACGCGCCGAAGTCTTTGATTGTGCGAACGACACCTTCGAGCGTGTCGCCGACCTGGATTGTTTCAAGTTGCTCGGTGCGTTTTTGCTCGCGTTCGCGTTCCAGAATGGCTCGACGGCTGAGCACCAAATTGCCGCGTCGCTCGTTGGCTTCGGTGACCAAGCAAACGAATTTTTGATCGACAAACTCGCTGGCGTCTTCGATTCGGTAGTCAGCGATTTGGCTGATCGGCATGAAGGCGCGCACGCCGCCGACCTTACATTCAAGACCACCGGTGTTGTGTCCGGTGACAACTGCTTCGACCACGGCACCTTCTTCAAGGTCGCTCCAATCAGCGACGTTGACGGCGGAACCAGGAAGACTGCACATGTACAGCCCGTCTTGGCGGTTCAATCCACGAACCATGACTTCGATCGACGATCCGATCTCTGGTTCAGCTTCGGTGAACTGTTCGAACGGAACGACACCTTCGTCGGGGCCACCCAACGAAAGGTAGACGCTGTCTTGGTGGATTTTTAGGACTTGCCCCGATACGCGGCTACCATCAGCAAGTGGTTCCCTGCGGTCCGGCATCCCGGCGTTTCCGCCCAACATGGCGTCGACGTCCGCAGAACCGAGTTCGGCTTCGAATTCAGCAAGCAGATCGTCGCTCAGCTCGCCGCGAACGGACGGGACTGCGACTCGCGATGGCTTCTTCGAAGCGGCCGGCGCTGCCGATTTAGCCTCACCTTCTTTCTCGCCGTGCAAGCGAGGACGAGGGGCCTTTTTCTTTTTCGATGGCTTATCGCTTTTGGCTTCGGCCTTTTCCAACTGCTCGGTCGAGACCGACGGCGATGCGGGTTTCGCGATGCCCAATCCACGCGCGGCCAAGGGACCGGCGCCGGACGGCTTGTTGGCGGGAGCTTCGGCGGCAACTTCTGATGTCGCCTGATCGGCGGTCACGGCGGGCTCAGAAACGTTGGCGGGAGCGTCAGCTGCGTCGGATGTCTCGGTCGGTTGGACACCGGGTTGGGATTCGTTGCTCATCAATAGAGATGAAAATTGATGTGGATGAGGACCGCGAGCGATACTCGCATCAGGTCAGTAAGTTGGCTCGTAGCCTAGCAGTCTAGCAAGCGAGGGCTATTCTCGGTAGTCTGCGAGGCGAATCGCGGTAGCGTATCATCCGAGGCGGTGCCGCAGCAAAACCCATCTGACAATATCTCCAGAAGAGTCTCGCGCGATGCCCGAGTTTTCCGATTTTGCCCATTCCCTTCGCGATGCGATGTCGATCGAGATGGTGTCGGCGATCGAATCGGCCCCCATGCCGAGCTTGGGCGAAGGCTCGATTCATAAACCGATGCTTCCCCTCCTCTCTGGCGGTGTTGGCGACCACTTGATCGGAGTCGCTCCAGGTCGCCAGATGGAATGTTTGAGTGGATTGTGGCTGGTAGCGGGCGACATTCATCGCAGCCATTCGATTAGCCAAGATCTGCCCAGCCGCGAAGGCAGCTTTTGGCACGGAATCATGCACCGGCGCGAAGGCGATTTTGGCAACAGCAAGTACTGGTTCCGCAAAGTCGGCCAGCACCCGGTGCTTGAACAGATCGCACACCAATCCGATGGCGTTTACACCGATCCGTACGACTTCGTCGATCGCTGTGAAGACGCCGTCAGTGGGGCCGGAGATCCAGCAGAAGTGAAAGCGTGCGAGCTGGGACAATGGATCGAGTGGCAAGCCTTGATGATGTGGCTTTGCAGCTGACGGTCAGCGATCGATCTTTTCAAACTTCAGATCGTCATAGTCGATCCGCCCAGTCGCACCAAATAGTCCGATTCGCAGGATTGCTTCGCGTGCTTGCACGGGAACACGAATCAGCCGACTGTGCGAACGCCAATCTCGCGTCCCCCGGAATGGGCCTACCCAAAAGGTTCCGAGGTCTTTTCGGATCTCGTCATAAAACGTGATCGCGATGGCTGGCATCCCGTCACTGGTGGGACCTTTCTCGATGTCCTCGGTGCGGACCGAGCCGCTCAGTCGGACTTGCGAAACTTCTTTGCCGTCAATTGGAATCCCCTGCAGCAGGTGAGCACTCAGGCCCGGCGTTTCGTTTTTGAAGCTGAGGTATCGATTCCCAGACGGTGCGGGGTCGCCGGAATAGCCTGGCATCAAACGACATTGGCGTCCGTAATACCAACCGGGGACGTAATCCTCTGCCTCGGCTTTTTCTTCTTCGGAGGCGACTTCGAAATCACCGTTGATGATTTGCGGGTTCGAGGCGTCGGGTTTGACCTGGCGGCCTTCCTCGGCTTCTCCAGTCATCGGAACGAAGAGCGTCGGCCGGAGTGCTTCACACTCTAGCTTGCCGTCTTTTTTGATCATCCGGTAAAGCGTTTGTTGATACCGCTCACCGACCGGGATCACCATCACGCCGCCTTCACGCATCTGATCGATCAGTGGCTGTGGCACTGATTCGGGGCTGCATGTTACAATGATTTTGTCGAAAGGTGCAGCATCAGGCCAGCCAAGAAAACCGTCGCCAACACGCGTCGAAACGTTTTCGTAATCCAGTCGTGCAAGCGTGTCAGCGGCTCGTTCCCCAAGTTCACGTACGATCTCGATCGAGTAAACATGTTCGACGAGCGGGCTAAGCACCGCAGCCTGATAGCCGCTGCCCGTGCCGATTTCCAAAACTTTGTCGGACGGTTCGGGATTCAACGCTTCCGTCATCAGCGCCACAATAAACGGGCTGCTGATGGTTTGTGATTGCCCGATCGGCAATGCCATGTCGTAGTACGCCCGAGCGAGCTGGCTTCGCGGTACAAACTCATGGCGTGGCGTGTTGCGGATCGCGTCCAGGACTCGCGTGTCGGTGACTCCGGCGGTCGCGACGCGGCGATCCACCAGGGTGTCACGTGCCGCTTGGTAGGGATCGGCAGAGCGCGCGCTATTGCAATTGACCAGGCCGAAGGCGAACAACAGCGACGAGCAAATCCGAAACATGGCGAACATTGTGGTGTGAAAGGAGCCGACCGGCGCGTGTCGTTCCGGTCATGCCGGTCGCGGCACGCGGATCGCACGTGTTGCCAGGAACGTTGCGATGTGTTCGGAGAGCACGTCGTCACCGCCCCACGTATCTTCCATTATAGCGGTCAGGTAAAAACCGGCGTCCAGTTGTCCGCCAATCAAGTCGGCAAGGCTGTGGCCAAAGTCAATCGGACGTTCTGCGCCGATCGTGCGTTCTCGCTCCTCTTCCGGCAGGTCCAGATCGCTATAGGGGATCGTGAAACGGACTTTCAACTTGCGGCCATCTCGAGCGACTTCATCGAATAGGTAGTTCACCGGCTGGATGACCCCGGCGATCAGCACCCCGTGGTCACAAAGGACACGAGCGGCTTCCTGCCAAATGGGACGGACGTCGGGGGCAAAATTGACCGAGCATGGGTTGATCACCATGTCAAAACTCGCGTCGTCCAATCCCGCGAGATCCGCCATATCCGCTTGCAGTGTGACCAGATCCAATTGATGTTCGTCAGCCATGCGGCGGTCGATCTCTAATTGGCCTTCGCTGATGTCGACGACGGTCACCGACGCGCCAGCGGCCGCCAAAATTGGGCCTTGGTGCCCGCCTCCGGCAGCTAACGCAAGGATTCGCTTGCCTTGGACGTTCCCAATCCAGTCCATCGGAATGGTTTTACATGCGGTCAGACGCAGCGTGAAGTCACCGCTGCTCGCTCGAGCGATCTGTTCGGCAGGTGCTGGTGTAAACCAACGATTTCGGCTGCGAGCGATGTTGTCCCAGGCCTGACGATTGAATTCGGTCGGATCCAACGCGAGACGCCTCATCATAAAGTTACGGAGTTGCGCATCATCGGAGCAAATCTAATACAATGAAAGCCCCCCAGCGAGCCACCCGTGGGTTTCCCCCAATCCGTCCCCCGCGGCTCGTTCTCCTACCTTCTGTCTAACGCTTCACTGGAAACTGTCACGATGCTGAATCTGACTGGCCGTGGTTCGTCCCAAACATGCAACGGTGTCCGCCGTCGGGACTTTATCCAAGTCGGAACGCTGGGCGCATTCGGTTTGGGATTGCCACAGTTTCTTGCTGCTTCGGAACGAGGCGTCGTCGATTCGACGAAGGACAAACGCTCGTGCATCATGATTTTCAATCTTGGTGCTCCCAGTCAGCTCGACACCTTTGACATGAAGCCGAACGCGCCGGCGGAAGTCCGCGGTCCGTTCAAGCCAATTTCGACGAAAGGCGATTTCCAGGTCTCCGAAATCTTACCTCGTCACGCCGAGATCGCTGACAAGTTTTCGATCATTCGGTCTTGTTACCACACCGCCGCGGCTGTCCATGACGCCGGGTGGCAAATGCTGCAAACCGGTCGGCAATTCACCGGCGGTGTGAATTATCCCCACGCCGGAGCGGTCGTTCAGTACATGCGCGGCCGCCGAAGTGACTTGCCGGCACACGTCGTTTTGCCCGAAACCATGGGACGCGGCGGAGGGAATCTTCCCAATGGCCAAGCAGGTGGTTTTCTGGGCAAAGCGTATGACCCGTTTGCATTGATGGCTGACCCAAGCCAACCCAATTTCAAAGTTCCCGATCTATTGCCGCCACCCACGCTTGGTGACGTTCGTATCGATCGCCGTCGCAGAATGCGGGATGCCGTCGAAGGTCGGATGAAGCAGCTCGAGACGACCGAATCAGCCAAGATGTTGGATCGGAACTTTGAAGCCGCGTATCGCTTGATGAACAGTCCGCAAGCGCGGCTAGCATTCGACCTCGCACAAGAGCCGACTTCGGTGAGGGAACGTTATGGGATGAATCGCTTCGGGCAATGTTGTTTATTGTCGCGTCGATTGATCGAAGCCGGCGTCCGTTTCGTCACCGTCAACACGTTCCTGACCGTGTTCGATGAAATCACCTGGGACATTCACGGCAGCAAACCATTTACGACCATCGACGGCATGAAGAACATTGTCGCGCCGATGTACGACCAAGGTTACTCGGCATTAATCGGCGACCTGCACGAACGTGGCATGCTGGACGACACGCTGGTCTGCACGCTTGCCGAATTCGGGCGAACTCCCAAAGTGAATCCGGCTGGCGGACGTGACCACTGGCCACAATGCTTCTCGACTACTTTTGCCGGCGGTGGCGTTCAAGGCGGACGTGCGATTGGGGCGAGCGACCCGATCGGTGCGGTTCCCGCAGACCGCCCAACGCAGCCCGGCGAGATTATCGCGAGCGTCTTTCATTCGCTGGGGCTGGACCTGCACGCCGAGATCCCTGGTCCCGGCGGTCGGCCGTTTCCGCTTGTCGACTTCGGCGTCCGTGAAGTCAAAGAATTGTTCGCCTAGTCGCCTCCCCTCGCTCTCCCCACCTCCCTCCTCTTTTTGGTGCTACACGATGTGGACCCGCCGCCAACATCGATTTCGTTTTCCTGTTCGACCGTTCGCACAAAACGCAAACCGCGTTGCTTTCATCGCAATCTGCTTAGTCGGTCTTGCCACTGTCTCGCGTGCGGAGAACTTCAAAGTCTTACCGTCAGAGATCCAGCTTCGTGGCGCGTCCGCGATTCAGCATTTCACCGTGGTGCAGTCGGAAAACGGTTCGATCGGAGCGAGCGTTGCTGGCGAATTGATTTCGATCAAGATTGATGACGATGGCGTCGTGAACGTTTCGGATGGTGTTGCCCAGGCGATTCGGAATGGCCAAACAACGATGCACGTCACGATTGGGGAACAAACCATTGATGTGCCCGTCAGCGTCGTGGAAGCAGACCAGCCGACGCGATGGAGTTTCCGCAATGACGTGCAATC
Organism: Rhodopirellula sp. MGV; assembly: GCF_002251265.1. NCBI lineage: Bacteria > Pseudomonadati > Planctomycetota > Planctomycetia > Pirellulales > Pirellulaceae > Rhodopirellula > Rhodopirellula sp. MGV. The sequence continues at coordinate 100,061 of NZ_NPDI01000021.1, forward strand.
GGTTCTCGCCAAAGCGGGGTGCAGTATGGGAGCTTGTCACGGGGCATTGGCCGGTAAAGGCGGCTTTCGCCTGTCTCTCCGAGGCTACGATCCTCAGCATGACTACCTCACGATCAGCAAAGAAGCTCGCGGACGGCGGATCGAACTCGCGGATCCGGGACGCAGTCTGATCCTTGCCAAGCCGACCGGCGCATTACCACACAAAGGCGGTTTGAAGTTGCGGACCGGCTCACGTGAATACGACATGATCGCGGAATGGATCGCCCAAGGTGCCGAGGGGCCAAGTGATTCAGATGCTCGATTGCAGCGGATCAGCGTGCTGCCCGACGTCGCGACGTTGGCACCGGGCGATCAGTCGCAGATCTTGGTCAGTGCACACTATGACGATGGCAGCGTGAAAGATGTCACCCACTTGGCCAAGTTCTCGGCGACAGACGAGTCGGTCGCGCGGGTTGACCAAGACGGTCTGGTCACCGTCAACGGTAGCGGCGAGTCAGCGACGCTGGTTTGGTTCGGCAGTAGAGTAACGCTCGCGCGGCTGATCGTTCCCTATGAATTCATGATCGCGTCAGAGGCTTATGATGCGGCGCCGCGACGGAACTTCATCGACGAATTAAATCTCGATCAACTCAGAACGCTTCGCCTGGCGCCTTCGCCGCGCTGCGACGACGCGGTATTTCTGCGTCGATCGACAATCGACACCATTGGGCGTCTTCCTACCTTAGAAGAACGCGACCAGTTTTTTGCTGATCCGCCGGAACAAAGAAGGGATCGTTGGATCGAACGCCTGCTCGCCAGCGAAGACTTTGTTTCGTACTGGAGCTATAAATGGTCCGACATGCTCCTGATCAATGGCACCCGATTACGACCATTGGCGGTGAAATCGTATTACCAATGGGTGCGTGAACGTGTTCGCGAAAACCAACCTTGGGATCAGTTTGTCCAAGAGGTGTTAACGGCAACCGGACGAAGCGACGAAAACGGCGCGACGAATTTTTATGCCTTGCATCAGTCTCCTGAAGAGATGACCGAGAACGCATGCCAAGCGTTCATGGGATTGTCAATCGGCTGCGCGAAGTGCCACAACCATCCCCTCGAAAAATGGACCAACGACCAATACTACGCGATGGCAAATCTGTTTGCCCGCGTTCGCGCGAAAGGTTGGGGCGGTGATGGCCGCAATGGCGACGGACTGCGAACACTCTTCGTTGCCGCCAGCGGCGATGTGGTTCAGCCCAATCGTGGTCGCCCGCAACCGCCCGCACCGCTTGACGCCCCGCCAATCGATATTGACAACCCGGGTGATCGCCGACTGGTATTGGCCGATTGGATGACCTCGCCAGAAAACCCGTATTTCGCACGCGCTATCTGCAATCGCGTTTGGGCCAACTTCTTCGGGCGAGGACTCGTTGAACAAGTGGATGACCTGCGTCTAAGCAATCCTGCTTCGAATGGCCCATTGCTCGACGCACTTGCCGATCACGTCGTCGATATCAAATTCGACCTCAAGCAATTGATGCGCACGATGTTGCAAAGTGAAACGTATCAGCGAAGCAGCGTCGCAATCGATCAAAACCGCCCGGAATCGAAGTACCATAGTCGATACTATCCCCGACGTTTAATGGCTGAAGTGCTGCTTGATTCCATCGATCAAGTGCTTGGCACAACGTCGACGTTTAATGAGATCGCGTTCCCAGGGGCGGATAAACAGAAGACGGACTTTTACGCGACGGGGACGAAAGCGATCGAATTGTACGATGCCTCGGTCAATTCTTACTTTCTGAAAACGTTTGGGAGAAACCCACGCGAGATCACGTGTGAATGTGAACGCAGTGCCGAGCCGAGCATGGTTCAGGTGCTACACCTTTCAAACGGCGACACACTGAATCCCAAACTCGCTGCCGAAAACAACAGCATCTCGACGGCAATCGCCAGCGGGCTTAGCGATCGCGAGTTCATCGATCGTCTATTTTTGAAGGCGTATTCCCGTTTGCCTCAGCCCGACGAAGCGACACAGTTTCTGGCGATCATCGGTGAATACACCGATGATCGCCGCACAGGTCTAGAAGACGCCACCTGGAGCGTTTTGACCAATGGGGAATTCACGTTCAACTATTGAGCGACTAAGCCGCATCGACAGATGAATCAAAACGCACTTCGCCGTTAACCAATGTCTTACAAACGCGACCGATCAGTTCCATTCCTTCAAATGGGGTGCTGATACACGTCGAACGAAATTCGCTCGGATCAACTTTCCAACCGGCGTTGGGGTCGATGATGACGACGTCGGCTGGCATGCCAACCTTGAGCGATCCTGCTTCGATTCCGGCGATTTCGGCTGGTCGCGTGGACATCCGATCGATCAGTTCGATCCAATCCAAGATTCCTGAACGGACCAAAGCTGTCGCGGCGGTTGCCAACGAGGTCTCCAGCGAGGACATGCCGAACGGCGTCTCGTCGAGGTCGTTCATCATTTTCTCGCGACTGCGTGGCATGTGCCCCGATTGGATCGCGTCGATCGTTTTGTCCTTGACCGCTTGGCAAAGGGTCGCGACATGGTTGGGACTACGCAGCGGCGGGTGAACTTTGTAGCGAGACTCAAACGACCGCATCACCCGATCGCTTTGCATCAGGTTGTGAGGGCAAACCGATGCGGTAACCACGACACCGCGTGACTTCACGCGGCGAAGCATATCGACCGCGCCCATCGTGCTGACTGGTCCGACGTGTAATCGTCCGTCGGTCGCTTCGGCCAACCGAACGTCACGGGCGACCGCCAAGTCTTCTGCTTCAGTCGGTAAACCACGAAGTCCTAGCACCAGCGAGATTTGGCCTTCGTGCATCACACCGCCGGAGGCCATTTCAGGGATTTCCGGCCGATCGAAGATCGGGCGGTTCAGCATTCGGCAGTATTCAAGGGCGCGCTTAAGCAACGCATCGCTGTGGATCGCACGCGGCGCATCACTGAACGCGACCGCGCCGGCTTCGGAAAGCAATCCGAGCTGGGCCATCTGTTCGCCTTTTTGCCCTTTGCTTAAGCAACCGATCACATGGATTTTTGCGCCGTTGGCTTGAACCGCTTTTTGGCGGACAAACTCGACCGACCCATGGGAATCGATGACCGGATAGGTGCTGGCCGTTGCAAGGATTGATGTGTATCCGCCCGCGAGTGCGGCTTCGCTGCCGCTGAGGATCGTTTCGTCTTCTTCGAATCCTGGCTCGCGAAGTTCGACTCCCAAATCGACCAATCCAGGAGCGACTAAGCAGCCCGTTGCGTCGATCGTCGTGTATTCCGACGGCAAATCAGCCTCTTTAGGATCGATCGCGATAACGCGTCCTTCGCTGATCAGCAAACGGCCAGGGCGGCTCAGATTCTGGCTGGGATCTACCAAGGTCCCGCCGGTGATCAAAACGGTTTTATTCATCACTTCAGACTGCGAATTTGATTTAGACACCGACGGACATTTGGCTGCGGTAACGGTCGTCTGCCAACGAAAGCAGGTACAGTGCCGACATGCGGACCGCGATCCCGTTGGTGACTTGTTCCAAAATTACCGAATGGGGACCATCGGCAACTTCGGGAGTGATTTCGACACCACGGTTAATCGGCCCTGGTGCCATGATCAGGATGTCTTTGCTGGCTAGCCGCATCCGCTTGGCATTCATCGCATACAACGCCGCGTACTCGTGCACGCTTGGGAATGGACGTGCGTTTTGCCGTTCGAATTGGATTCGCAATAAATTTAGGACGTCGCATCGCGGCAGAATCTCGTCCAAGTGGTGCGCGACTTCAAATCCAAGTTCCTGCCATCGTGGGCTGACCAGTGTCGGCGGACCGCAAATGATCACGTGAGCGCCTAGTTTCTTTAGGCCCCAAATGTTGCTGCGTGCCGTTCGACTGTGTGCGATATCACCAACTAAGGCCACCGTTAGACCTTCGATCGATCCGCGGTGTTGTCGAATCGTTAGCAAATCCAACAAACCCTGGGTGGGGTGTTCGTGTGGTCCATCACCGGCGTTGATCACGCAGCACGTCAACTCGCGAGCGAGCAAGTTTGGTGTTCCCGGTGTGGAGTGCCGCGTGACAACCCAGTCGACGCCCATCGCTTCGATTGTCTTGGCCGTGTCGGCAAACGTTTCGCCTTTCGCCGTGCTCGAACCGCTCGAACCGAATTCGACGGTGTCGGCACCCAAACGCTTTGCGGCGAGCGAAAAACTGTTGCGGGTCCGCGTGCTGTTTTCGAAGAAAAGATTCGCACAGGTCTTTCCGCTTAGCAGCGAAAGTTTCCGGCGGCAGCCTTCCGTCGCGTTCTTCAGTTCCTGCGCGACGTCCAGCAGGGTGCGAATTTCGTCAGCCGACAGGGATTCCAAATCCAAGAGGTGACGACGATTCCAAGAGTCTGTGAGGCCGGTTAAATCCGGCAATTTGCTGTCCGATGCCATTCATTCAAGTCCGAGTAAAGCACCTTCGAAGACGTACCTGTCTGTCTCTACTGGGACCGTAGCCTAATGCATGCATCCAAATCGTGCGACCGGTCAAATTCGATGATTCCCAGCTCGGCGGCCATCCCCGATTTGACGACTTTGGCCACCGTTTGCGGCGGGCTTTGTCAATGAACGGCCATTAATACAACGATTCGCAACCGGAGGTCCGCAGCGACAGGCAAGCATTTGTGTTCGAAGCACTGTTGGTCACGAGCAAAGAACAAAACGAATCTTTGGAAATACTCGACGTCGGAACCCCGGTCGAGTATCAACGTCGCACGGGGACGGCGTTAGAAACGTTCCGCGCAATTCGTTGGATCCAGGCGTCGTTGTATCCACGCGAAGACAGGCTTGCACGCAACGGCCAGGGTGACCAGTGGGGAGTGTAGTGTGGTGAAGCAGGTTGTTCTCCTAGGCATCGGTCACACCAACGCACACATTCTGCATCAGTGGATCGACGCACCAATTCCTGATTGCGAGTTGGTTTGCGTCACTCAATTTCCCCAGTCAACGTATTCGGGAATGATGCCCGGTACACTGGGAGAGCAATTTGAACGAAATGAAACGCGAATCGATTTACCTCGGCTTGCTGAAGCGGCAGGCGCGAGGTTGATCGTTGATGAAACGACGGGGCTGGATCTGGATTCGCGTCGCCTGCAATTTGCCAACCACGGAGCACAGAAATTCGATGCGTTGTCGATCGGCGTCGGTTCTGTTCCGCTCGGCTATGAACCGTATCGCGAAGTGCCGCACGTCGTTCCGGTCAAGCCGATGCAAACCTTCTTGGAACGCTTGGATCAAGCGTTGGCGGTTACGTTGGCTAGGGTGAACGCCAATGACGCATCAAACGATCCGCCGCTCCGCGTGATGGTGGTTGGCGGAGGAGTCGCTGGGGTCGAGATCTCATTTTGTCTTCGGCAGCGACTGCTTCGCGAACAAGTGCGACACACCATCCAGCTGGTCACTGCGGGTGACGCGATCGCTGATGGGATGAAAGAGAAAAGTGTGCGCCGGATTGAGCGGCTTTTGCTGGATCGCGGGATTGGTGTTTCAAAATCAGATCGGGTTGTGGGAATCGATGGTCAAAAGCTTCGCATGAAGAGCGGCCTCGAGCTTTTTGCGGATGTGATCGTTTGGGTTACAGGAGCGGCCCCCCCACCGGTGATCGCGGCACTAGGGCTGCAGACCGATGACCGGGGCTTCATCGCAACCGCCGCGACATTGCAGACCCACAGCGATGGTGCGATCTTTGCCGTGGGAGACTGTGGGACGAACCCCGACGTGCCTTGTCCGAAAGCGGGGGTTTACGCGGTACGCCAAGGTCCGGTGTTGTGGCATAATCTAAATGCAGTGATTCAGGGATCGGAACTGCAAGCGTTTCGTCCCCAGCAGGGTTTTCTGAAGCTGATCAATACTGGCGACGGCAAAGCGTTGCTGGACTATCGCAGGTGGACTTTGCATCATCGCTGGTGTTTGAAACTCAAAAACCACATCGATCGCGATTTCATCAGACGCTATCAGAAGTGAACTGAGAGCTGCCCCAATTGATTCTTCGTTTAATAAGGCTAGTGACCATGAAAGACTCGATGTTTTCAATCGTTCGCACAATGGCGTTGGCAACGCTTTGCGCGGTAAGCACCGCGGTGTCCGTCAGTGATGCTCAGGATGTCGCCCCGGCTGCGGCACCGACGCAAAGTGCGGCCGAGTTGAGTGTGGTTCCGGAAGGAATCAACAACAATTTCAAATCGGATGATCTGAATGTCGACGAATGGATCGAACGTTTCGAAGTGGAAAGTCGCGAAGCGTTTTCGGCGCGTGACGAAGTTTTGGCGGCCTGCCAGATCGAACCGGGCGACCGGATCGCAGACGTTGGTGCGGGCACAGGCTTCTATAGTCGCCTGTTTGCCAAACGCACCGGCTGGGGCGGCTGGGTATACAGCGTCGATATCGCGCCGAAATTTCTGCAGCACATCGCCAAGCGGGCCACGGACGAAGGAATCGAAAACATCACGACGGTTCTGGGGACGGACAAGTCCATTCGATTGCCACCCGAATCGGTTGACTTGGTGTTTATCTGTGACACCTACCACCATTTCGAAACCCCGCAGGACACTCTGGCGTCCATCGTTCGGGCTCTGCGTCCAGGCGGGCGATTGGTCTTGATCGATTTCGAACGGATCCCTGGGCAATCACGAGACTGGTTGCTCACCCATGTACGCGCCGGAAAAGAAACCTTCAAAGGCGAAGTCGAGCAAGCAGGTTTGACATTTGTTGACGAAGTCAAGGTTGGCGGGTTTGAGGAGAATTACCTGCTGCGATTCAAAAAATCGAAGTAAGCAAATTTCATTTCATCAGCCGCAGAGCAATCGCTCGCGGTTCTCGGTGCCCTGACCGTTGCACCGAGATGCATCTTTGATGCTCTTTTTCGCGTACCAGCTTGTGCGAGCGATCACCTGATTTGTGTGAACCAAACCAACCGCGCAACCTGACTGGGGATGAGATTTGTCCAATTGGGCCAAATGCGGTGCGGTGGGCCCTCGCCGAAACTTCACGATCGCGGTATCCTTCTCCGGTGACAATTAACTCAAGCTGGCTTTACTGCAAATATGAGCGTCACGGCAAAACTCGCACTTGAAGACGGCACCGTTTACACCGGCGAAGGCTTCGGTGCTGAAGGTGAAATTAGTGGTGAGGTGGTCTTTAACACCTCCATGACGGGCTACCAAGAAATCCTGACGGACCCCAGCTACCGGGGCCAAATCGTCACGATGACGTACCCCGAGATCGGCAACTACGGCGTGAACTCGATCGACGTCGAACACGAAAAGCCCTCCCTTTCGGGCTTCATCGTTCGTGAAGACAGTCGCGTGTTCAGCAACTACCGCGCCGAGGGTGATCTCTCGAGCTATCTGAAACAGAACAATATCGTTGCCCTTTCCGGGATCGATACACGAGCCTTGGTCCGTCGCATTCGCCAACAGGGTGCGATGCGTGGAATCCTTTCCACCACCGATCTGGACGACGCTTCACTGGTTGAAAAGGCGAAGAACTCGCCCGGTTTGGTGGGGCGTGATTTGGTTCAAGAAGTCATGTCCAAGTCGGTCGTGAAGTGGGACCACAAGCTTGACGACTGGACCGCCGCCGAAGTCGATCGGCTTCGAGGTGAATCAGCACAGGCCGCAAACGGCGCCCACGTCGTCTGCATGGACTTCGGAATGAAGTGGAATATCCCGCGTCACTTCGCGTACCGTGGGAACCAAGTCACTGTCGTCCCCGGAAACACCAGCGCTGACGAAATCCTTGCACTGCAACCGGACGGTGTGTTCCTGTCCAACGGTCCTGGAGACCCAGAGCCGTTGACTTATGCTCAGGAAACGATACGCGCGCTCGTTGGGAAGAAACCTGTCTTCGGAATCTGCTTGGGGCACCAACTCCTGTCGCTCGCACTTGGCGCAAAGACTTACAAACTGAAATTCGGTCACCGTGGTGCGAACCAGCCCGTGATTGACCTGGAAACGGGCAAAGTTGAAATCACGACGCAAAACCATGGCTTTGCCGTCGAAGAAGAAACCCTTCCCGATTGCCTGGAGATCACCCACCGCAATTTGAATGACAACACCGTCGCCGGTGTTCGTCACAAAGACGCAGTTGCGTTCGGTGTCCAGCATCACCCGGAAGCATCGTCAGGTCCGCACGACAGTCATTATCTGTTCGAGCGCTTCCAAGACGTGCTGACCGGTGCAGCCGCAGGCCGCTAAGTCGCAAGTCCGCAGAACAGAGACAACCGCTCGCTATCGCGAATGCGGCTGATAAGCGCCAATCACCGCGTCCATCAGCCGAAACTCGCTAGCGGGCGGTTTCGTGAAGCATCAAAGCGCAACCGATTGCAAATTGCAAACTGAACATTGCAAATCGCAAATTGGTTTCTGATTCAGACAACCGCTCGCTATCGCGAATGCGGCTAATTTGTGTCAATCACCGCGTCCATTGATCGAAACGCTATCGCCAATGCGGCTGATGGGCGGATTGAATCAACCCTCGCAACCGCACTTGCAGGCACATCGTTTCTCGACGGTCTGCATGACCGTGCATGGTACTTGCCTTTCGACGGTGTAGGGAACCTTCACCGTCACGGTGCGTTGTTCTTCTACTTCAACGCATTCCGGAATACATGCAGTAACCATTTTGGTTTTCTTGCGGTATTCCATTGTCTTGTAGGGGTGCTTGATTGTCTTGGTTTCGGTCTTTGTGAAATACTCTTTGACCTTGCGAGTCTTCTTGATCGGTACGGTGATGCAGACTTCACAGGTGTAGGGCTCTTCGACACAGACTTCTTGCATCTCGGTCACCTCTTTTGTGACCTCAACAAGGTTCGGGCACCAGACTTTCTTTTCGGTGCACTTGCATCCGCCGCAGGTCGCGGTCGCTACCAGTTCCGTTTTCCAGCAACCTTGGTCTTCGACACAGGTTTTCTGAACCGTAACAGGGACGCATTCGGTGCGTTTGCGAATCTTTGTGACGGTGTCTTTGGCTGGCACCATGATTTCGTACTCTTGTTCGACCCAACGAAATTTTGGTGTTTTGACTTCGATCACCTGCTCGTCAACTTTTTCGACGCAAACGAGAGCGTTGTACTCGTACGGAACTTCTTTTTCGACGGTGATCGTTTTTGAAACCAGAACTGTTTCCACGCGTTCTTCGTCGCGATAGCAGGTTTCAGTGACCGTCTTCATCACCGTACATGGGACTTGAATCGTTTCAGTACACCAACCGGTCCCCTGGCATCGGTTGCAATCGTCGCAAGCGGTAGCGGGTGTGGAAAAAGCGGCCAACAGGCAGGCGAGCGGGAGAAGGGACGAGCCCAATCGTGTTGCGGCAAACATGGTTTCGTACTTTCGTGACGGTGATCAGACGTAGTGAATTTGCCGCAGACGTTGCGGTTTCGCATCAACCCTAGGTTACAAGGTTGGGGGGGCAAGCCAGGACGTTGACATTTTGCAACGTCGCCTGTTGCCGGACCATGTTAACCTGTTAAGACAACACTAGGACGAGCGGCTCTTCTGTCGTTATTTCCCGCACAATCGACTCCGGTTCACTCACTCGAAGACGTCTGATGACCAGTCCGCCACCCGTTGAATTCCACTCCGGAATGGAAGTCGTTCCCGGCTACACGTTGATCGCTCCGCTCGGCAGCGGGATGGCTGGCGACGTCTGGCAGGCACAAGCCGCAGGCGGGATCAAAGTCGCTTTAAAAGTTGTCCGCTCGTTGAAAGACGTCGGCGGACGTAAAGAACTGAAGGCACTGAAGACGATTCGCGATGTCCATCATCCGAATTTGTGCCCGCTTTTCGGTTTTTGGACGAAGGATGCGAGCGGACGAATCCTTGCCGATGGTGAAACCGAGGAATTGACCCTCGATTCAGTGCATGTGATTCCAGGCATGGCCGGCGGCCCACCGGAACCGCCAAATCAACGGCCCGTCGAAGGCACGATGGCGATCGACCCAAATGCGCTCGACGCGGCATTTGGCGGGGGAAATCCGAGCGGCAAATCCACACAGGATAGCGATCGATCGAACGAGGCAGTTACAAAGCCGAAAGTCACTGCCGAACAATTGATCGTTGTCATGGGGCTTGGCGATTGCACGCTTTACGATCGCTTGCGATTCATACGCCGTGATGCCGGACTGGACGACAACGACACCGAAACGGCGATGGGAATTGATGCGACGGAAACGATTCGGTACCTGCGCGCGTCCGCGAGCGCCATCGACCTGCTCAATCATGAACACGATGTCTATCACTTCGACATCAAGCCCCAAAACATCCTCTTGGTCGGTGGAGAAGCACAGGTTTGCGACTTCGGTCTTGCCAAGAAGATCGAAGCGGATGACCGCGCTACACAGCAAACGCATGCAACACCGGCGTACGCCTGCCCCGAAATCTTAGCCGGTGAAAAGCTGTCGACGGTCTCCGGTGAAAAGCTTTACGTCGATCAATATTCGTTGGCCGTGACCTACTACGAATTGCGCACGGGCTTATTGCCCTTCGACGTAACCACTCACGCCAACATGTTGGTTGCCAAGGCGACCGGCAAACTTGATCTCAGCGCGCTGACGCCCCCGGAACGCAAAGTCCTTCAGAAAGCTCTCGCGCAAGATCCGAAGAAACGGTATCGCTCCTGCACCGAAATGGTCACCGCTTTCGCCATCGCCGCCGGGGTCGATAAGAGCGGTGGAATCACTCCGGCCCGAATCGTGGCAACCATTGCGGTGTTGCTGATCGCGATGACACTTGGCGGGACCGGTTGGTGGTATTTTTTCCCAACCAGCTTTAACGAATGGTTTAACCAGGGCGAAATTCAAACAGCAAAGGAACTGTTGGCGAGAACTCAATCGAGTTTTGATAAGACGAACGAGCAAAACTTTACTGAGTCCAATTCAACGCTGGTCAACATTGTCCTGAGCGAAGCCGCGGACTTGGCGGAGAAAGCGCCTGAGGTCGCGTCAACCGAAGACGAGGAAAATATTCGGACTGCCAGTCAACAGTTGTATGCGAATGCAGCAATTCGACTACTGCGTCGTGTCCATGAAACGTTGGCCGAAATCGAATCGTCTGGCGAGTCACTTCAGTCCTCTGACCGTCGCTCCGCACTTTCCGATTGCCTGGCGATCTTTGACCCAGCGGTTGCAACAACTTCCGAACAACAAGCATCCGTCAAAACGTCAATACTCTTAGGACTGGAGCGCTGGGGCACGGCGGACGGAAACGCGTTTCGTCAGCAACTGCAGCAGTTCCGATACCTACTGACCGCCGGACGGATTCGGTTTCAGCTGCTTGATCAATCGCCGGTCGATAGTGTTTCGCTTGACGAACTACGTGAACTGATCGACGGGGATCAGCCCGCGTCGTTGGACTTTACCACAGTTCCTGAATCACTCGCTGCGGTATTGCTTGCGGTAGGAGAAACGGAAGGAAAGCCGATTCGCGATTGGTCACCCAATGAATGGCTTGACGATGAACGACGAACGGACATCGCGCGTGCAGAACGTCTAACGAGCGTGCAAGGTTGTCGTGAACCTTTCCTTTCGGAGTGGTTGGAACTTCGTGAAGCATTCGTACGATCGGTCGAGCCGGTTGCGACGGGGGCAGTTCCGACGCCATCACTTTCCGAACAAGTATTGGACCAAGTTCGCCGCGATTTCCCTCTCCTTGAGACGGACCGGTTGCTCGCGCAACTTCGTCAGTCGGTGATCGATGATGATTGGAATCAGGTGTCCGGCGTTTTGGAACAATTGCGATCGGCGGACAAGCTTGACGAACAGCGTCGCGAAGTGATTCGATTCATTACGCAGTTACAACAGATACCGGTCAACGTTCGCGCGATGTCTGAACTGCTAAACACGCTCCAAGCAATGGACTTATCGAACACCAAGCTGCGTGCACTGAAACTTGTGCCTGTGGTCGAACATTTCATTGACAATGTCAATGAAAAGCTGGTGTCCCAATCATTTGATTCGATCGATGTTCCATTTGATCGGCAAGCTGAGGTGCTGCAGGTAATCGAGTCGGAGACCGCGGTAAGCGTTCCAGCAACTGCCTTTGCGACGCCGATTTTGTCGGCCCTTCGATTCCCAGACGACCGTGTCATCAGTTCGAACGGAAAGTTACATCCGAACCTAGCCCAATGTATGCAGCGTCTGCGTGAACCGAAGCTATTTCCACAGTTGGTTGCCGCCGTTGTAATCGAGCAAGCGTTGCGACAAGGCGACGTATCACCTTCGCAAATTCAATCTGCCGCCAAGTTGATCGGGGTGGACGAACCTTCTGTTCTGGACATCGTTTCAGAGAGTTATCGTGACTTCTTGATGGTTGCCGTTTCTGTGATTCAGCACACGCCCATTGCGTCTGCCGACGAACGGCTTCGCACTCGCTCCCGCCAATCAATTTTGTCACTGGGCGATTGGCGGCTCGTCACGGCAGCAGACCGTCTGGCGATGGAGGCGATCGACGTGTCTGGTGTGCGCGACGAAGAGGTCGATGCCCGCCGTTATCGATTGACAGCGACCAACCGAAATGAGGTTGCGAAGGCTTCGGAGTACCTTCGAACAGGAAAGCTGCTTGCCGATCATCTGGACAATGCCGTCTCATACAAGCTTGAATCAGAGCTTTTCTTGAAGACGGTAGCGAGCAATGAAAATGAACTCGATCGGATTCAGGTCCCAGGAATCCTATCCGATCGACTCACGGGAGAATCTAACAACAGCGAACTTACGAATCAGATCCTGCTGGCGATTCACCAAGTTGGATTAGCTTCGTACCAAAGTGACGGTGACAAACAGCGTCAATCTCGAATCGCCAGTCAAATGGTGCTCTTGCCCGCCATTCGAATTTTAGAGACTTTCGGGATCGATAAATTTGGTCCTGAAAAGAGCGAGTCGCTTTCAAAATCAAGCCTAACGCGCACGGTCGTACGTCCAACCGTCGAAGAAGTTGTCTTAACGTCAATCGAGATGGATCCGACCGGAATCCTTCCTGTCAAACTGATCGGCAACCAGGTCGATCCCCAGGCAGTACGTCAATTTTGCCAATTGGCTGCCGTCGTCTATTCCGATCAGTCGATCGAAAAACTCTATCAAGACTCCAGTCGACGCATCAGAAACGCGATCACCTTGTCAATCTTTGGACTTGATCCGCAGGACCAACCCGTTCCCAGTCGCCAACCAATCTTTCGGGAGTTGTCTGACTTGTTTCTCGCTCTTGAGGAACCGAAGGCTGAGGCGTTCCTCAGTTTTGCGAAACAGTCCGCTTCGCTTGGCGCGGATCCAACGATGGTGGCATGGCTTCATGCCGAAGCGTTCCAGTCGCTTGGTCAGGAAACCGTTGATCCGGTCGAACGCGCAGAGTGGTTTGATCGCTCTCGGCGGCAACAAGCGGTTGTCATTCAAACCATTGATCAGACATCGCCTAAAACGTCCCGCTTGCTGAAACTACGGTACGAGTCGCTGTGTGAATCTGCCGCGTTGGGTGTACGTTTAGCTTTCCTTTACAACGATGTTGGAAAAAAGCTACCGATCTTGCTGGACTCTTTCGAACTCAACCTGCAAGCACTCGAAGCTCACCAAGCGAAATGGGATGGAGAGACGGATTTTAGTTTGACCACGATCTGGCTCACGAAAGGAAACATTTGCGAGGACATTGCGTTTTACTGTTCGGCTGGCGCGACAGAGGTCGAGGTCGCGCGTCGTGAGAAATACTTTGGATACGCTATTGATGCATTCAGTGAAGCTAAAAAACGTGTGCCAAAAGATTTGAAGACACAGTACTCGCTGGGCCGTGCGCTGTATCGTCAGGCAGGGTTTTTCGAAGGAGACGAGCGATTACGGATCCTTGATCGTGCGAATGACGCGTTCGACTTTCCGCCGAATGAAGAGAATATGGCGGACGATGAGTTCAAGGCGATCGAATGGTGGACTTGGAAGATGAATGTCGAACTGGCACGCGGATTTGTCAACGAAGCCGAACAGTTGGCAGATCGCCTGTTTCAGAGACTGTCATCGCCCCGTTCCGGTGATGACCCTCGGCATATCGACGTTATGTGGGCTGTCGCACTGACCTATGGTGCGTCGGCCAATGCTTCGAATACGGACGAAAAGTGGCTGAAACTGATCGCGACGCTCAAACTCGCTGGCGGTCGTGGAACACCGAGTGAGTTTGCAAGGAACATGGGGACACTCACAGATTTGATCGCCCGATCAAACGATCCTCAACTGTTCACCTACATCTTGGAGACTGTAAAGCGACGCCAACCGCCGCAACTAGGCTTCTCCGAGAGTGATAGTGGCAGCTTCCAAATGGCAAAAGTCTCGATCCATGCGGTCAGTGAATTCAGCCATCGTTTGGCCATTGGCGAATCACATCCCAATGACACTTTGATGGTCGACTTGTCCGATGGTGCGCGAGCACTATCACGCTGGATCGATCCCAAGACGGGGGGCGAGTATTTGAAGTTGGCGGAATTGTTGATCGATGGACAGCAGGTCATGATGGATCGCGATGAGCGAGACGCAATCCGCTTCGCAGCCGAGCTGGCCACATTCACCAGTCAATCAGAGGTGCTCAGCCCGTACACAATAAACGCATGCGACCAAGTCGTACTCTTTTCACTTGGCTTCTGGTTTCGTGTCGCAACACAGGAAACCAGCGATGTCCCGAAGAATCGACAGCTTACGGAAATTAAACGTCTCTACGTCAGCGAATTTAACGATGAACGCCGCGCGGCGCTGATTTCCAGTCTCGAAAATTCCGTTGCTCTCGCATCGCGTGAGCAATTGGAATCAGCCGCAATCGGACGAGCTGCCATCAACGCAATCAAAGGAATGAAATAGTTCACTGGCTGCGTTTGTCATCTCTATTACGAATTCGCGGCGGACGAAAATGCTTCGAATTCGACGTGAAATGCGAAACTCGATGTTTGCGCACTGTAGCGACTCTCTTCGGGCGACAGGTAGAATAAAGAGCGATGTCGCCGCTCGTACGCTGTTCCACGATTGAATAGCGCTGGCAGTCTTCACTTCGGACGCGAGCGATTCGAAGCGTTGGATTCTTGCCTCCAAAGTACAGCGACGGAATGAGTGAAGCGGAAAGTTCTTCAAATCTTGCGCCAGATAGAGAGTCGCCCGAGCAACTCGACCCAACCGATCATTCTGATTCCAGACAACGACCGATCGTCGTTGGCGTCGGTGCATCCGCCGGCGGATTGAGTGCCCTGATTTCGATGCTCGAAAACCTGCCTTCCGATCTCGGAATGGCATTCGTCATCATTCAGCATCTCGACCCAACACACTCAAGTTCGCTTGTCGATATTCTTAGCCGACGAACCTCGTTACCGGTCTCGCAGGTAAACGAGGAAACCCTGGTCGATGCCGATCAGGTCTATGTAATTCCTCCGGGACAATACCTCTCAATCGAAGACGGGTGTTTACACTTAAGTCAACCGAACGACGCTCGCGGTTCGCGAATGGCGATCGATTACTTCCTAAATTCTCTCGCCGAAGACAGTTGCGAATTCGGCATCGGTATCGTGTTGTCTGGAACCGGGACAGACGGCACCGCAGGGCTTCGGGAGATTAAACACTATGGCGGTTTGACAGTCGTACAGGACCCACAGGATGCCGAGCATACTGGGATGCCGCAGTCCGCGATTGACACGGTGCATATCGATTATGTGCTGCCCGCAAATCAGATCGGAACCAGGCTGAAAAGCTACGTTGACTTTTGTCGCCAGCACGGCCCGCTTTCCGCACAAGCCGCATCACGCAACGAAAAATCGGACCTTTCGCCAATCTTGGATCTTATCCGACGTGAACTGAAACACGATTTTCGTCGTTATCGAAAGAACACGTTGCTACGTCGTATTCGTCGGCGAATGGGCCTACTTCAACTTGAAGCCTTGTCCGATTACTCGAATGTATTGGCAGATAACGTCAACGAGCGAGAGGCTTTACGGCGTGACTTGCTGATTGGAGTGACCCGCTTCTTTCGTGATCCGCAAGCTTGGCAGCAACTAGAAGAACATCTAGGGGGACTCATTGACCGCGCCAGTCGGAACGCCCCGTTGCGTGTTTGGTGTGCGGGATGTGCCACCGGTGAAGAAGCATATTCGATCGCTATGCTGCTTCTCGAACAAACCGAAATCCGCGGAAAGGAAGCACCCTTTCAAATCTTCGCAACCGACGTTGCAGAAGACGCACTCGCAATCGCGCGAAGTGGATTGTATCCCGATGCGATTCAAAAAGATCTCTCCACCAAGCAGCTTCGAAGGTTCTTCAACAAAGAAACCGGCGGATATCGAATTTCGAAGCAGTTAAGAGAATCGGTGGTCTTCGCCAGCCAGAACGTTCTTGCACAACCGCCATTCGCGAAGCTCGACTTGATCCTTTGTCGAAACTTGCTGATCTACCTTGAACGGGAAGCACAGGACCGCGTTCTAGATGTCTTTCAATTCGGGTTAAAGGAAGGCGGCATTTTGTTTCTTGGCAATACTGAATCGGTCGGACGGGCCGGAGACCTTTTCGCACCCATTTCGAAGAAGCTCCGACTATTTCGTCGTACCGCCACACGAAGTTGGCCGCCGGTCGATACGGCGTTCGAATCGGTGTCCCCGTCGATCTCGAAGGAATACGACGGGACGAGCGAATTGCGAAGGCCAACGCGTCGTGACTCGGGACTCGCCGCGTGTGTGCAGCGGCAGGTATTGCAACAACTTGATCGCGCCGTTGCGGTGGTCAACGAACAAGGAAAACTCCTGTTTGTCGAGGGCTGCGCGGATCTTTATTTGCAGCTCAATACCGGGGAACTGACCACTGAATTGCCCGACTTAATCGACGTCACGCGGCGAGGGATCAAAGCTAAGCTGCGCGTCGGCATCCGCCAGGCGTGGAAATCCAAACAGCCAATCGACCTGGAGGGCAAAGTCCAGCGGGGCGGCACTTTCAAACAATGCCAGATGCGAATCAGTCGGCTTCTGGGACGTCCAGACGATCCGGCCGTACTGATCGTGTTCACGCCGCAGGAATACGTCGTCGATCAATCAGTGCTCTCCGGTGAGGCGTCGCCGGAAAGTCAGCTTGAGGAAACAATCGTTTCCGAGCAGACGGTGATGGAGCTTGAACACGAACTTGCAACCACTCGGGAACAACTGAGCAGCTCGATCTCGGAACTCGAATCCGCTAACGAAGAATTGAAAGCGGCAAACGAGGAAGCGATGACGATGAACGAGGAGTTACAATCCAGCAACGAAGAACTCGAGACATCAAAGGAAGAACTGCAATCACTCAACGAAGAGCTCACCACTCTGAACAATCAACTGGAAATGAAATTCGGTGAGCTCCAGGATTCAACGAACGATTTAGAGAACTTCCTGACAAGCAGCGAAGTCCCAACGGTGTTTTTGGATTCACAGTTCCGAATTCGGCGCCACACGCCTTCCTGTGCCGAACTGTTTCGCTTCATCGCAGGTGACCTTGGACGCCCGCTAGTCGATATCGCAACGCGATTTACCGACCCGGACTTGATCGAAGACGCCGAAGCGGTATTACGAGATCTTCAGCCACGGGAACGACGGGTCCAAAGCCTCGATGGGCTTCGGTGGTATCAGCGTCGCATGTTGCCGTATCGCACCGATGACGACCGGATCCAAGGCGTGGTGATGACGTTTAGTAACATCACCGATCTTTTGGCAGCACAAAAGCACGCCGAACAACAGCTGGCGCAGAACAAAAACATCTACTCGACCGCACCAATTGGTCTCGCGTTCGTCAATTCTGATTTACAGTTTGTCAACATCAACGATCGCCTCGCGTCGATCACAGGTCTGACGGTTCAAGAACATCTCGGCCGTTACATCGCCGACGTGCTACCAGCGCCATTCGCTGGGACCATTGCCGAAATGGTACAGCACAGCATCGAAACCGGTCGACCGATCCACGAACGCGAGGTCAAAGGACAGACCGAGGGACTCAGCCTTGAACGTACTTTCCTGACGAGTTGCGTCCCCTTGCAACAGCCCGATGGCACAATCATGGGTGTCAACATCGTCTTTCAAGAGGTCACTGAACGGAAAGCGATCGAGCATAACTTACGCCGTAGCGAACATCGTTATCGGACGGTCATCAACGCGACCAGCGCGATTACTTGGTTGTGTCCATCGTCCGGACTTTTTACGGATCCGCAACTGTCATGGATGCGATTCACCGGACAGTCGGTTGACGAACATCTCGGTGTCGGCTGGCAAGATGCACTTCATCCTGAAGATATCGACGAAGTGTTGGAGCAGTGGAGGATTTCGACCGCCACACTTAAGCCGTTCCGAAGTGAACATCGTGTCCGCAGACGCGACGGCCAATATCGCTGGATGAATGTTTCCGCGGCCCCAATCCCGACCGAACGGGGAATGGTCCGGGAGTGGTTCGGCATGGCATACGATGTCACCCAGCGGAAACATACCGAACAAGAGCTCTTTGTGCTCAATCGTCGACTGGAGGTAGCGCAGCGCGCTGGGGGCGTTGGCTCCTGGGAGCTGCAGATCGAGTCCAAACAGATCCAGTGGTCCGATTCATTGTTTGAAATCTTGGGGTACTCTCCTGACGACTTCGACAACCACACGACGGAAGTATTGAAGCTTGTCCATTCCGATGACTACAGGCACGTTCAAAATCAATTGGATCAGGTGATCGCCGGAAAGCAGACTCGCTATGAGGTCGAGCACCGAATGCTTCACCGCGACGGACAATACATTTGGCTTCGGGCCAGCGGCGTACCAGAACGTGACGATGAAGGCGAAATTGTCAGTTTGTGCGGGGCGGCGATCGACATTACCGAGCAAAAGCTTTGGGAGTCGAAGCTCAGTGACCGAGAAGCCTATCTGCGACGCGTCTTGGACAATCAACTTGCCTTCGTCGCACTGATGGATTGTGAAGGGACAACGCTCGAAGTCAGCCAGTCCACCTTGGATCGCACAGGAATTGATCGAGACGATGCAATCGGTGTCAAGGAATGGGACCAACCTTGGTGGAACTATGACGACAACTCGCGGCAGGGCATCATCCTTGCTCATGAGGCTGTTCGAAAAGGCAGTTTAATTCGGCATGACGCAGTGATCCAAGTCGCTGGCGGAACCCTGCTTGAAATCGAATACATGCTTTCGCCTGTATACGATGAAAATAGTGTCTTGAGATATTTGATTGCGTCTGCTGTCGACATCAGCGATCGCAAGCGAGCCGAACGGAATCTACGCAGAAGCGAGAAACGCTACCGCGCGCTGATTGATGCGACAGCAGAGATTGTTTGGACAACGAACGCGAACGGCAAGGTCGTCGAAGATTCGCCGTCATGGCGAGAGTACACCGGTCAAACCTACGAGCAGTGGATCGGATGGGGATGGCTGGAAGCGATTCATCCCGACGACCAACAGCGTACATCAGATGCATGGCAAGCCGCGGTGGAAAGTCAAAGCGATTGTCGAATTGAATACCGTGTTCGACATCATACCGGCGAGTACCGTTGGACTGCCGTACGCGCCGTTCCCGTCCGCCTCGATGACGGACGAATCCGCGAATGGGTCGGCTTGAACGTGGATATCCAGGCCCAGAAAAATGCAGAGGATCTGATCCTGAAAAGTGAGAGTCGGCTCCGGAAAGCGATGGAGATTGCCAACGCTGGAAGTTGGGAAGCGACACCGAGTTCCAATGAGTTCCGTGTCTCCAGTCTGGCAGCCAACCTTTTCGAATTGGACCCATCCGCGATTACCGATCTGCAGCAAATTCTCGCAGCAATTCACCCTGAAGATCGCGGTCGATTTCAGACGGCACTCGCGAAGTCAGTCGAGTCGAAGAACAACTTCAGCGTCGAAGTCCGGATCCCCAAACCCGATGGGGCTTTGCGCTGGGTTGTCGCCAATGCAGAACGCGAACCCGATTACGAACCAACTCGCCTAATGGGATTCGTTCAAGACATTACCGAACAGAAGGACGCTTCAGAAGCACTTCGTGAATCAGATCGACGCAAAGATGAATTCTTAGCCACATTAGCCCATGAGCTTCGTAATCCACTCGCGCCGCTTCGTTCTGGACTCGAGATTCTCCGACTCGCCGGCGACGATCCAAGCCTGGTTGAAGACACGCTTGAAACAATGCAACGTCAACTGGCGCACATGGTTGCACTTGTCGACGATTTGATGGACGTTTCGCGAATATCAAAAGGGAAGCTGCGTCTACGTTGTGAAAACTTAAGCTTCCAATCGATGATTGAAGACGCCGTTGAGATCTCGCGGCCAATGGTCGAAGAAAGCGGTCACCACTTCGAGATCCAGCTACCGGACCAAGATGCGGTTCTCAACGGTGACCCCCATCGACTATCACAGATCCTTTCTAATCTGATCAACAACGCCGCCAAATACACACCATCGGGCGGCAACATCAACCTCACCGCAACGCTCGAGCCGAATCTAGCTGTCATCAGTGTTTCGGATGACGGTATTGGGATCGAGGCAAAAGATATCCGGCACGTCTTCGAAATGTTCGCGCAGATCGAACGGAATGAGTCGAGCGGAAATTCGGGATTAGGAATCGGACTCTCGTTGGTCAAGTCACTGGTCGATATGCATGGTGGCTCGATTAGCGTCCAAAGTGCAGGGCTCAATAAAGGAGCGACCTTTACCGTCCAGTTGCCGGTTGTCGTTTCAGTCACACCGTTGAAGATCGCAACGGACGCCGTTGAATCTCTCGGCAAGCAGGACACAACACCGCCTCAAAAGCAACTCAAAGTCTTGGTCGTCGACGACAACTTCGCCGCCGCAAAGACATTGAGTATCGTGATTAGACAACTCGGCAACCTAGTCAGCATTGCAAGCAATGGAGCGGAAGGGGTCGAGACAGCGCGTGAATTCCAACCTGACCTTATAATCATGGATATCGGAATGCCAGTCATGGATGGAAACGCGGCGGCTCGCATCATACGATCCGAGCCATGGGGCAAAGACATAGTGCTGGTCGCACTGACCGGATGGGGACAAGAAGATGACGTTCGCAAAACTCATGATGCGGGTTTCGATCGACATCTTGTCAAACCAATTGAACCCGATGTGATTCATCGCCTGTTGAATGAACTACGAATCCAAAAAGACACCTAAAGTCAACTCCGAACAAGCAGATCGAGCTTCTAAGCTCGCTTCGACAGACTGGCGAAAGGTCCAACATGACTTTCGGAACGATCTCGTCAGTCTCATGATGAACCTGGAGGCACTTCGTTTGTCACGCGACGATGAGCGTGATCATCAGGAGCTCATTGAGTTGATGCAAGGCAGCCTAAAGCTGCTGAGCGAACGCATCGAAATGGTCATCGATTCGCTGCCAGATGATGCAAATGGTTGAACAATACCGCTTACTCGCCAAGGCGGGCGTGAGTACGCCTTAGCTGACCGACATGGTCAGCAGAGTTAAGCGAGAGCTCTAACTGTCTGGCATTTTGCGAATTAAATTGCGTGACCTTGCAGCAAGTAGGTGTTAAGTTGAACCCTGTTGGCAATCATGTAGCTGAACCACACTGCTTCGGTGCACCACGATTTGTGCCCAGCGGGTTCCAATTGAATTCCGAGTGCAAATCGCCAAACTTGACATCTTGCGGCGTCGTTTGACTTCGCTCGATCAATACCGAAGCGGCAGGATTCAGATGGGACTTAACCATTGGTGTCGCTCATGGGACGAACCGCGGTCTACTTGATTTTTCGTCACCCCATCGAATTCTTGGGGGACCTTTTCGATGACTTGTCCATCGAAATCCCGACAACTGAACGGCTTAGGACAAGTTGCAACGCCGACAGTTTCTATCTCGAAGTCCTACCAGCGGCAGGCTTCATTTATTGCACAACAACGACGCCAAACAGTGTCGTTCGCATGAGATCGCTTGCTGCCGAATTATCCAAGACCACGTCGGTCGTTCTGGTATCGGTTCTCGAAAGTGCCGAAGTCGGGTTGGAGTGCTACGACGACGGATACCGTGCCGCGTGCGTTGAGTTTGATGCTGACGTTCGCAGTGAAAATCACTCCGGCGAACTTCACTGGTCTCGCTTTGCCAAACAGCCCGTCGACGAAGACCAACTGCTCGAGTTGATTTACAAGGTCGGTGTTTATGCAGAATCCACCGTACCAAAATTACTCGAGCTGCTTGGTGTCCATCTCGATCCGATCAAGCTATTCCAGTGCGAGATACCAATGGTATTCCGCATCGGTACTTCGTTGCGGACCGTTCGTGATCGCTTCGGCGGACGTCCCAAAACTAGCTCAATAGCAGAGTCTCACGCATAGCAGCAGCAATGCGGAGGCCCTGAAAACACGCTGATGTTCCGACAATGAGCTCCTGGGGCGACGTTCCAAGGAAACGACAGACCACACCTCTGTCAGCAGCTTGTTGACTTCCGAAGTGTCGCCTTTCACTCCGCAGGAGAAGCGATTTTCCGCAGTTGCTGCGAAGCAGAAGGCGACATTGAGAGAGGATGAAATTGAATGCCAAAGGTTGCTTAGGTGTCAATCAAGTCATCGGGTGACAAAATCGGTGTCGCGTTTTCTTCGACCTCTTGCTTTTCACGCCAAGGCTTGCCGGCCTTGTATTGATCCAATTCTTCTTGCAGTTGGTCAACTTGATCGTGCTCTTGTTCCTTGCCGGTATCGACGGCCTTGGTGCTCCATTCGATCGCTTTTTCGAAATTACCAGTCTCCGCATAAGCGGCAGCCAACGTGCTGAGAATGTGAGGCTTCTTTTCCTCAGTCAGGCGTACAGCTCGATCGGCAAGTCGGACTGCCTTTTCGCCGTCGCGAATCTTCGCTTCAGGGCTTGTGGCCAGCACCCAAGCCAAGTTGTTAAGGATGCTGGACAGTTGCGTGTTCGCGTCGTCGTCGCCAATCGCTGCGATCGCGCTGTCGTAGTCTTCGATCGCCTTCACGTGTTCGCCGATATTCAAGTACGCGTCAGCGCGAGTCCGCAGAGCGCCTACGTTTTTGGGATCACGATCTAGAATCGCGGTCATCAGATCAACGGCCTGCCGTGGGCGGTCATCTGAGATGTACAAACCGGCCAACTGAAGTTGCCATGCGAGGTTGTCAGGGTTGCTTTCGATCAACTTTTTCAATTCGCTGATCGCGTCGCTCATTCGCCCTTCTTCCATCGCGATCATGCAGCGGACAGCGATTGCCTGTTCAATCAACGCGACACGTGGATCGATTCGCTCGGCAGCACGAAGATCGTCTTTGGCACCTTGCAAGTTATTGTTGTTGATCGCGATTTCGGCGCGTTGCAACAGCGAGATGGGGTCCCGTGGTTGAATCGCGAGGGCTTTGTTCAAATCCGCAAGCGCTTCGTCTTCTTTCATCTGCATGCGATAGAGAATCGCACGCATACGGTAGAGACCTTCCGATGGTTTGGCTTCGAGTGCTTGGGTGAGCAGGTTCAATGCATCGTCGAGGCGATTCAATTCGGCTAGCTTCTGAACAACCGGTTCCACCAGTCGGTTGTTCGGATCTTCTGCCATCACGCGTTCCATGTCTTCAATCGCGCCGGCGACATCTTCCTCTTGCAATTTCAAAGCGGCTCGGGCTTGCAGAGCTTCCAGATTCTTGGGGTCATCCTGAATTGCCGAATTCAGATCTTCTAGCCGCTTATCTTCGTTGCCAGGCCCCCACGTGAGGGCGCGCAGGACATAGGCGGCACTCCTTTCGACGGGGCGATCTTTCAAGATTTCAATCGCACGAGTTGTCGACTCGGCGACCGCCTGTTTATCGCCACCTGGCAGCAGATTCAGCTGAGCGATCAAGAGATGCGCGTCGACCAGTTCCGGCTCGTTTTCCAGCGCCTCGTGAAGAGTCCGCAATGCTTCGTCCCGAAGCTGTGCGATACGGTTTCGAGGTGCCGAACGCATCGCGCCAAGCATTTGCTGGGCCTTTTTGAGCAGCACCGAACCGAGCATTTTCTTAGCGAAGGACGAGTTTTCGCCGCTGAGACCTTTTTTGATCGCCGACTGCAGCAACAACTCAACACGGCGCAGATCGGCCGGGTCTTTGGCATCGATTCCCAGAATGGCTGCTTCATCGAGGTCCTCTTGCCCCAAATCAGTCCCGGACTCGCCAGTTTCGACGACCTCCGTCGAATCATCAGCAGGTTGAGCGTCTTGGGAGTAGGTCGTCGGGGCGGTTAGGCCAAGAAACATCAAGCTGGTCGATAGTGGCACGACCAACTGAGGGGCATTTTTTAGGAATCGAAACATCGTCGCTGGTCTCGTTCAAGGATTTCGTCGGAACATCTTCATTATGACGTGCCGGCGAATCGATGCGTAGACCGGTTTGACAACAGCTACAGCTGCGTCTGCAAAAAGCCTGATTTAGATCAACAGAAATGACGAATGCTTTCTCGCTCGCCCCGCGAACGGAAGAGTTTCACGGGGCAGGCCGGATTACGAGCCTGAACCCGCCGAGACTTCCGATGAAGGCATGCTGTCGTTGTTTTCAACGCTCTCATAGCGTTTTACGATCGCCTCAAGTTCCTCACACCGCTTTTTCAATGCCAAATGCGTTTCGTAGAACCGGTTGAAATCTTCTGCGGTCTCGTGCCAAAAATCGCCGGGACGGAACTTCAACTTCATGGCAGTACCGCCGTCGGCAAGCTCGCTGAGGATGGCCCGCAACCGGAGCATCGGACCGGCAAAACGGTGGCTGAGCTTAATCACATCCCAGGCGTACACCGGCATCAGAACAAACATCAACGCCAACAGCGGTGCTTGCGCCGAATATGACTGCGAGATCGCTTGCATGACCGAGACATTCTCGGCAGCAAAAATCAACTGAACGGCAATCCCGATCAGCATCAATGACCCCAACGCGATGGTCCAGTGCATCAGCATTCGCCGAATGATTGCCAGTTGAACCGGTGGATCGACAAGGAAACGACGACGTTGAGACATGGTGACAACTTTGAAAGCCGGGGAATAAATGGCCACGCTCGCGATCGGTCTGTCGTATCGCGAGGCTCCGCTGGAAGCGTGACCTGCCTGGAAGCGTCGGCTTTGGCGCGACTTGCAACGGTAGCTCGATTTGGACCGGGATGCCAAATTGCCCCACCGCGTTTTCAGCGACATCTTCGCGACCAAGCAACCGACGCGTCGTCAAAGTTGCTCTAAACGGTACGACCATGCCGTGTTTTCCAATGACACCGCATTTTCATCCCCCGCCGATTCGACCGAAAGCGACTGAAATGCCGATTTTTCCGCTCAGACGTCAACTCAAAACGATCGCGATTGTGCGCAGCGGGTCAGTCCATGTACGTGCCAGAAAAAACACCACCGAAAGCCACGCTCCTAAACCGCACTCAAACAAGCGGCATGGTGATCGCGTCGGTTTGGAAAAAAAGTCTGGCGTGTGCGATCGGACTCGGTATCGCCGCAACACCCGCATTCGCTGACGGCCCCTCGCACGTGCGGCAGCTTGGCCGGCTGTTGGGTGTTGGCTGGGGCGACGGCTATCACGCGTGCAGCAACGGTGAATGCCGCCCTGGTGCTGATCTCCCTCCACACGGTTTCGCAGCCAGACACATCGACTGTGACTCGTCGGCAGCAAGTTGTGAACCGTGCAACGGCATCTATCCGCCTGGTTTCGGTTTACCTGCCAAAAAGCACCATGCGAACAACTGCGACACGGGAGCCTGCCGGGTGCCTCCACCGATGCCTTACTCCGGCGTCACCGAAGTGGTGATGCCACCGGCATGCATTCGCTTGCCCAAGATTGGCCCGCGCGGGTACGCGCCGGTCTATCCGCCGCAAGGTCCACAACCTGTCCAACGGCGCCATGTTTCACAGCCTCATTGCGACGGACTGACAACTTATCCGACGCAAGGTCAAGCAAACGTCGCCTTTCCAGTGATGCCACCAATCGAACACGGCGACTGGCCCACAGGCATTAGCTCAGGGGGCCAAGAAGTCACGCCGATTTTAACATCACCTCAGTCGCAACCCTTGCCGGCTCCACCGCACGCAATCCATGCGGACGATACTGTCACGGGTTCAGGTATCAACGGCCAGCCTGATGACACCGCGGAGACGCCGAACGAAGAACTCTTGTCTCCCAGCGACGCGTCACAGGTCGAGTTACTTCCCGAAGTTCAGGGAACACCGTTGCCAACGGCTCCTCCCGAGAGATCGATTGAAGCATTACCCGCGCCAAGCGAGCGGCAACCGATCGATGATGAAGCTTGGTTCGAAGGTGTGTTAGACGAAAACGAAGACGACTTGTTGATTCCCAACGGTCATGTCGGAGTGCCGATTCAAAACAGCCCCAACGCGGTGCAGTCGAATCCATACTTCCCACCGTACCAACGACCGGGATCTACATCGGTCGCAACCCGCCCGGCTACTGAATCCAACGGCGCAGCGCCAGCGGTCCCTATTCGGGTTGCCACTCGACCTGACAAACAAGGCAGTTGGAATCCTGTTCGCCAACCGAATTGAACGGTTCGATTCGATCGGCGGAGTAAACGGGACTCTAGCGATGCGCTAGGCAGGCGATGCGTTTTTGATGTCTGCGAATCCGCGAAGGTCATACGGAATCTGAACGTAGTCGAGGACTCGGCAAAGTCCGCGAAGTGCAACGCCAAATCCGTCTGGCCCGCTAAAGCCACCGAACTGACCGCCACCCTTGACGTGCGGTTCCAAGTCCATGAACACGCCGTCGGCGCCACGAGCCGTCATGCGGGTTTGCAACTCTGGCAGAAAGTCTCGCATGTCACGCAAGATCGCTTCGTGACCACTGTCACCACAGTCAGCCGGAACGAAATTGGCTAGGCTCGCTTCATCGACATGGCTGATGCGCCCGGTTGGCGACGGATCGTGGTAATCCTTGATGTGCAACCATCCCATGCTGGGCTTCATCGCCAGATACTGTGCGTAGGTCTCGTCAGCGGTGAATCCTTGCGTGACAATGTTGGCACCGTCGAAGATCGTCAACATCGCCGGATGGTTGACTTTCTCTGCGATCTGTTGAAGCAAATCTCCCGTCTGTCCCACCAAGTTTGCTTCGACCTCCAAGCCAAACGTCAGCCCACGTTTGTCACAAGCTTCAGCGACCTGTCCCAATTGGTCGGCGACCTGATCGATGTGATCAGACGGGTTGGTGCCTTTGGGATGATAAAAGGAAAATCCGCGAATCAGTTTTGCCCCGAAGGCCTCGGCGCGATCGCAAGCCGTTTTAACGTCCTCGGCCAGGTATTTCTCGAACGGAATGAACTGGTTCCTGGTCCCATCATCGACATCACAAAGTTTGACCTTGCCGATTGGCGAACCGATGCTGCTGACTTTCAGTCCATAATCCGACTGCATCGATTTGACGTGCTCGATCTCCTTGTCGGAGAGCTTCATGACGTTTTTGATGCCTTCGCCAGCATCGATGAAACGGATCGAGTAGTAGCGCAGTCCGAGGGCGGCGAACGCAGAAAACTGCTGGACGGCAAGTTTCTCGTTGGCAGCTTCGTCCGCGAAGCCGCTCAAAAGAACGGGAGGCAGGTCAGACATGTTGGGCGGGGCTCTCGAGGTTGGGGGCGTTCGAGGATCAGAGCTTAAGCGGATTCTGGGGTGGGATATTCGACGATGATATTGCTATGCAGCCCACCGCGGGGGGTCCACTGGCTTTCGACCGTTGCACTTTTCGGCTGTACAACCGCGATAAAGTCGTCCATGATCCGATTGGTCACCGCTTCGTAGAAGATCCCTTCATTTCGAAACGCTTGCAGGTACATTTTCAGACTTTTCAGCTCCACACAGACCTTGTCCGGCACGTAGCTGAATACGATTTTGCCATAGTCAGGCTGTCCGGTTTTCGGGCACACCGACGTGAATTCGGGGCAGTGGTGGACGATTTTAAAGTCACGCGATTGACTGGGGTTTTCGAACACTTCCAGGATCTCGCGGAAATTCTTTGACTCACTCAACGATCAAGATCTCCTTTGGGAAAAATACAAGTGTCGCACGCCTCGGCCAGCTCGACCAGGGGACGCCCCCCGGCTGATTTGGCGTCCCAGCGGCAGCCACATCTCGTTAAAGCACTGCACCGCGCCGAAGCCGCGTCGTCGGATTCTTTGCGCCACGATCTCGGACAGCGATGTGACCTCGACCAATCGGTCTTTGTCAGCGAGACGTTCTATAGCCGTCAAGGCGAAGGCAAACTGACCGGCACCGACAGCTTCTTCATTCGCACTAGCGGCTGTAACCTGCGCTGTTGGTTTTGCGACACACCTTACGCTTCGTGGAACCCGAGCGGTGAAACCCAATCTGTCCGCCAATTGCTTGACGCGGCCAAGCACAGCGGCACGCGGCACGTCGTTCTGACCGGCGGCGAACCGCTGCTTCCCTCGTCGATCGAGTCGTTGTGCAGGGCGTTATTCCAACAGGACTTTCACGTCACGATTGAAACGGCCGGGACGATCGACAAACCGATCGCCTGCGATCTGCTCTCGCTCAGCCCCAAGCTGGCCGACAGCACTCCCGATGCGGACAAGCACCCGCGTTGGAGCCAACTTCACGAGGCACGCCGCATGCCGATCGACACCATGCGACGATTGATCGACGCGGCCAAAGACTTTCAATTGAAATTCGTCGTCTCCTCGCAGGAGCAGTTCCGAGAAATCGACTCCATCGTAAAGGCGTTGGCGATCACAGCGAACGATGTCTACATCATGCCTCAAGGCGTCACGGTCGAAGCGATGGACAAGGCTCAACAAGAGCTTCGACCGACCACCGAAGCAAGCGGCTATCAATACTGTGACCGCATGCAAATCCGCTGGTACGGAAACCGCCGAGGCACCTAACAACTTCCCCCGCCCAGCCTAGCCACAGTTCCATCGGGCCCTGCAAAAACACACCCCCACACCATCCACATTTCTCTCCCCCATTAGCCGCATGGCGCTAGCCAGACACGGCCGGAACCCTGTCATCACCCCAGAATCGATCTCGCCACCCAACTATTCGGCGGCGATCATTCGAAACACATCATCCAAGCGGCGGCGGATCAGATCCGACCACAATCGATAGCCGGCCTC
>NZ_NPDI01000004.1:0-90058 GCF_002251265.1 Rhodopirellula sp. MGV
CTCGGCTGCGGATAAGCAGCGTCTTCCGAGACGTGCCTGAAAGGGCGAACGCCGGAACATTGATATTTGACAATTTGGTTGTTTGGTAATTGGCATCAGTAATCTGCCAAGCGGTTTTAACGAACCACTTGGCGACTACAAAGTTCTTTTGGAATTAGCGTTGCCAGCGACTGACTCGCGAAAGCGACCAGCACGTTGGCTAATTTAGAATTAGAGCGAAATCTGACAGGATTCTGTGCGAAAAGCTGAATAGTGATGCGAGCGAAGTTACTTCGGTAGCTTAGCAAGCAAAGCTTATCCAGCCATGTGATATCGTTGCGGTAGTTGAACTACCAGCGGTTTCTTCGGTGCTTTGGCCAGTGTGTTCTCTGCGGCTTGTTCGCGGATGACGTTACTTAGCTTGAGTTCGGGATATCGTTGGCCAATCTACCAAGGGCACATGGGGGATGCCTTGGCGTTAAGAGTGTGGGCGTGGAAGTCTGCGAAATGCCTGGGGGAGTTGACAAACAAGCGATGATCCCGGGATTCCCAATCCAACCTGGCGAACTGAAACATCTAAGTAACCAGAGGAAGAGAAAGAAAAATCGATTCCGTCAGTAGCGGCGAGCGAAATCGGAATAGCCCAAACCGGAAGGGTTTCCCTTCCGGGGTTGTAGGACTCCAATATCGGATTGTGTGTTGTTAGTGGAATGTGGCAGGAATGCCCAACCACAGAGGGTGACAGTCCCGTACACGAAAATAGACACACACCGTAGGAGCACCTGAGTAGGTCCAGTCACGTGAAACCTGGATTGAATCGACGGGGACCATCCCGTAAGGCTAAATACTCCTTAACGACCGATAGTAGACCAGTAGCGTGAGTGAATGGTGAGAAGAACCCCTGCAAGGGGAGGACAGTGAACCTGAAACCATGTGCCTACAAGCGGTCGGAGCCCGATTTGAACGGGTGACGGCGTGCCTTTTGCATAATGATCCGGCGAGTTGTGGTATGCGGCTTGGTTAAGTTCCTCCGGAACGTAGCCCAAGGGAAACCGAGTCTGAATAGGGCGAAATTGTCGTATGCTGCAGACGCGAAACCTGTGTGATCTACCCATGGGCAGGTTGAAGCGTGGGTTAAACTGCGTGGAGGACCGAACCCACTTAGGTTGAAAACTGAGGGGATGACCTGTGGGGAGGACTGAAAGTGTAATCAAACCAGGAGATAGCTCGTTCTCTCCGAAATATCTTGAGGGATAGCGTCGAGCCACTATTTACCGGGGGTAGAGAGACTGAATGGGATGGGGGCCCTTCCCGGGGTACCTCACTCAACCAAACTCCGAATACCGGTAAAATTATCTCGGCAGTCAGTCCCTGGGGGATAAGCTCCAGGGTCGAGAGGGAAACAACCCAGATCGCCTGCTAAGGTCCCTAAGGCATACTTAGTCACTAAGGAAGTTGAAGTGCCGTGACAGCTGGGATGTTGGCTTAGAAGCAGCCACCATTTAAAAAGTGCGTAACAGCTTACCAGTCGAGCATTTCTGCGCCGATAATGAACGGGAGTAAGTATGACACCGAAGCAGCGGGCTTGTGCTTGCACAAGCGGTAGGAGAGCGTCGATGATCAGATACAAGCCATACGGAAACGAGTGGTGTCGGGGTCATCGAGTGATTATGCCGGAATGAGTAACGATAAAACAGGTGAGAATCCTGTTCGCCGAAAGCCTAAGGTTTCCTGGGGAAGGTAATTCCGCCCAGGGTTAGCCGGTACCTTAGTCGAGGCCGAAAGGCGTAGACGATGGACAGAAGGTCAACATTCCTTCGCCGGTTGTGTATTCGATGCAGGGACGGCGTCCAGAAAGTGAGCGGTACGAATAGAAATGTCCGTAGCGAAGGCCGAGTTGGCGGGGATTAAATGACCTGCGTAATACAAGGCATAGCTCGAGAGCGTTTAAGTTCTCGAAGTCATTGGAAGGACGTCCAAGAAAAGCTGCTAGGTTAAGCAACTGACCGTACTAAAACTGACACAGGTAGGCGAGATGAGAATTCTAAGGCGCTCGGGAGAACGGTGGTTAAGGAACTCTGCAAAATGGCCCCGTAAGTTCGCGATAAGGGGCGCCTCCTTTGGTTCACGCTGAGGGAGGCCACAGAAAATCGGCTGTATCGACTGTTTATCAAAAACACAGGTCTCTGCTAACACGCAAGTGGATGTATAGAGACTGACGCCTGCCCGGTGCTGGTAGGTTAAGGAAGAGGGTTAGCCTAACGGCGAAGCTCGCGACCGAAGCCCCAGTAAACGGCGGCCCTAACTATGAGGGTCCTAAGGTAGCGAAGTTCCTTGTCGGGTAAGTTCCGACCTGCATGAAAGGCGTAACGAATTCAGCACTGTCTCAACCACCGACCCGGTGAAATTGTAGTCGTGGTGAAGATGCCACGTACCCGCGGTTAGACGGAAAGACCCCGTGAACCTTTACTGTAGGCTGATATTGGGTTGAGATATGTCTTGTGTAGGATAGCTGGGAGGCTTTGAGCTCGGCACGCCAGTGTCGAAGGAGCCGTTGTTGAAATACCAGCCTGGTCATATTTTAATTCTAACTTTGATCCTGTGAATCCAGGCAAAGGACAGTGTCAGTCGGGCAGTTTGACTGGGGCGGTCTCCTCCCAAAGAGTAACGGAGGAGTGCAATGGTACACTCAGCCTGGTCGGCAATCAGGCGTAGAGCGTAAAGGTAAAAGTGTGCTTGACTGCGAGACCCATAAGTCGAGCAGGAACGAAAGTTGGTCTTAGTGATCCGGTAATCCCGAATGGAAGGGTTATCGCTCATCAGATAAAAGGTACTCCGGGGATAACAGGCTTATCGCATCCGAGCGTCCACAGCGGCGATGCGGTTTGGCACCTCGATGTCGGCTCATCACATCCTGGGGGTGTAGAAGCTCCCAAGGGTTTGGCTGTTCGCCAATGAAAGTGGTACGTGAGCTGGGTTCAGACCGTCGTGAGACAGGTCGGTCCCTATCTGCCGTGGGCGTTCGAAACTTGAGAGGATTCAACTTTAGTACGAGAGGATTTAGTTGGACGAAGCTCTGGTGTACCAGTTGTCGCGCTAGCGGCACGGCTGGATAGCTAACTTCGGAAAGGATAAACGCTGAAAGCATCTAAGCGTGAAGCCCGCCTCAAGATTAGGTTTCGTTAGCAACAGCGAAAGTCCCCAGGAAGACGACCTGGTTGATAGGCCGGATGTGTAAGCACGGTAACGTGTTCAGCTAACCGGTACTAACGGACGAAGGGTTGGCCATCGATATCCCGCACTCATGATCCTGTCATGACTCCGATTCGATCGCTAGTCCCGTAAGGACTGCCATTACCAAACAACCGGCGGCATGCTGGGCGAAATATCTCTCATGCCGTCTTTTGGCGACCATATCGGAAAGGTCCCACCTGTTCCCATCCCGAACACAGCAGTTAAGCTTTCCGAGCCGATGATAGTGCCCACCAGCGTGAAAGTAGGTCTCGCCATTTTTTTAAAAGCCCTTTGGTTCTTCGAACCAAAAGGGCTTTTTTATGCGCTGAATGTAGTGGGAATTGACGCAAGCAGGCGGGGTGCGGACCGCGGATCGCCTCAAGGCTAGACTCCAGCGCGCATCCGATTAGCCGTTACGCGCTAGCGTCGGTTTCGTGCCGGTTCTCCGCTCGGATTCGGCTAGCGGCGTCGATCTGGCAAAGGCCTCGAAGGAGACGGGGGTCCGTGTGGTTTTGTGAAACGTGTAGTTGTCGCTCGCGATGTCTCTCAATGGTCTCAGAGCCTCGGGGAACCGGGAACCGGGAATCGCCTAAAGGCTAGACTCCAGCGCGCATCCGGTTAGCCGTTACGCGCTAGCGTCGGTTTCGTCCCGGCTTTCCGCTCGGATTCGATAAGCGGCGTGACCGCGCTAAGGACTCGAAGGAGACGGGAGTCCGTGTGGTTTTGTGAAACGTGTAGTCGTCGCTCGCGATGTCTCTCAGTGGTCTCAGAGCCTCGGGGAACCGAGAATCCCCTAAAGGCGAGACACCAGCGATTGGAGACTAGCCTTCAGGCGATTTTCAGTTGTCTCATGTTGCTTTGCCATACGGCTCAGCATCAGACGCAACCGCCCAATTCGGACGCACGACAAAGAAGCTGGCGAGAACAGCCAATCCGAAAGTCGTGTAGAGCACTGTGAACACCCAAGGCTCAGGATCGAAGAACATCGCCTCATGCAACCAGGTGGCGATAAAATCGCCCCGGTAGGTCGCGTTTCCAGATTGGGCACGGAGGTAGTTTTCGAGCAGGGTCAACGGACACGTGACACCAGCCCATGCTTCGACGACAACAATTCCAATCATCGCGAGGTGCAGCCCACGGAACCATCGATTGCGAACCCACCTCCAACCAGCTGCGCCGCCGATGAGTGTTACCGGTAGAGCGAACACCACGAATGCGACGTAGGCAAAGTGAATTGCCACCGTCAGATCTGCAAAATAGCGAGCTTGCATCTGCAATTACCCACGCATTGGTGAAAACGACTGGGATCTCTATCCAATGCTCAATAAGACGAATCAGGTGGCGTGACGGATTTCATGTTTCCGGAACATCCGTGAGGTCAAACCATCATGTCGTCGTTGATCAGACAGTTTGCTCGGCGATTTGTGCGGTTTGCCGCTGTGTTGGTGAATCCGAAGGAACCCGAAGAATCTGAAGAACTAATATTTGACGTTGACGGTAAACCTATTCGGGGGCTGATTGCTCCTCCTTCGATTGCGGTGAACTATCGGGGGCCCATCCTTCGGTCGTTTGAGTGGTTTTTGAAACCCCGCAAGGATTGGAGTCATGTCATCACATTCGTCGTCCGCAAAATTCGATTTGCACCTTCCTGGCTTGCTAAAGGTTCTGGCCGAACATCTCTATTCCGACCGGCGTGTTGGGTTGCGCGAGCTGCTACAAAATGC
The DNA here is from genome assembly GCF_002251265.1 of Rhodopirellula sp. MGV. Classification (NCBI taxonomy): domain Bacteria; kingdom Pseudomonadati; phylum Planctomycetota; class Planctomycetia; order Pirellulales; family Pirellulaceae; genus Rhodopirellula; species Rhodopirellula sp. MGV. Next base: position 4,938 of record NZ_NPDI01000004.1, read on the forward strand.
GCATGACTCCTGCAGCAGACGACGGATCGAAGCGGCCGATGGGTTCTCGGCAAGAATTCAGATCTCTGTAGATCGCGAAGCCGGCGACTTGATCGTCGAAGACAACGGCTGTGGTTTAACCGGAGACGAAATCGTCAGCTATCTGGCCACGATTGGACGTGGCTACACACGTCAGTTGCGAGAGGAATCGGCGCTCACCGATCCTGAGAGCTATCGGGAACTGATCGGACAATTCGGGCTCGGATTTTTGAGCGCCTTTCTGATCGCCTCGGAAGTTGAAGTCCACACACTGTCGTTTCAGCGTGGCAGCGAGCCCATGCTCTGGCGAAGCACTGGGGACGAGACGTACGAATTGTCCCCGGGAAGCCGAAACAAAATCGGCACCACGATCCGATTGAAGTGCAAACCCTCGATGCGTTTTCTGCTGTGCGAGGACGCGTTGGTAGACCTTGTCCAGATGTACTGTGACTTGCTGCCAGTACCGATTTATGTCGGTCATCGCCGCTATCCGATCAACCGGCAACACGCACCTTGGGATGAAGACGACTTTGATTTGGCGTGGCAGGATTTCGTCGAATCACATCCCAGGTCAGCGGATGCGCTTTGGAAATTCCAGCTTGATGATTGGCAGATCGACCTCGGGCACGACACGGTTCAAATCCCACTTTCCGGCGTGATCTATGTTCCGTCGCGTTCCACGGTCTCGCTGAACGAGTTTGGCGATGCAACGGTTTTTATTCGCAAAATGTTTATCACGGATAGCAACCGCTCACTTCTTCCAAGCTGGGCTCGTTTTGTTCGCGCCTACATTGAATCGCCAATGCTGCAGCCAACGGCTTCACGCGAAGACATTCATGAAGATGAGAACTTCGAGTTGGTACGTGAAGCAATCGAACAGCAGTTGCTGCACCAAATCGCAACACTTTGCCGCGAGGACATTCGGCGCTGGAACCTGATCGTTGACTGCCACACCGATTTGATCATGGGCTGGGCGGCGACCTGCGACGAGTTTTTCGATCAAATCGCTGACTGTATTCAGCTGCGTACCACGCGTGGGATGATGACGGTTGGCCAATACCGCGCTGAATGTCCCGGCGACAAAATTTACTACGAAACGACTCGGTCACCGAGTTTCTTTGAGCAGGTCTTGCTCGAAGGTCAATCGAAACCCGTTATCGATGCGACTTGGTTTGGCGTCTTGCCATTTTTACAAGAATATGCCCGACGAGATCGATCGGTTCGGCTGGTCCGTACGGATTCCGATTTGCAGTCGCTAATGCATGATGTACCGACGGACTATTTTGACAACCTTGTCGACGCATTCAAACAGGTCTGTCCGCGAACGAAGATCGCAGACTTTCAACCGAACGCGATACCGGCAGTCTTTTTGTATAGCGAGCACGCCGAATTCATTGCCGAGTCGGAAGAAGCGCTGGCCAAAGATCAATTGTTCCCCGGCATCGCAGACGCAATTTCCAGCATCGTCGACGACTTGACGGATTCTGGCGAATCTTCAGAAGGCGTCCTGACGCTGAACGCCAACAGCCCGTTGGTCAATCAATTGGCGATCGCGGCGAACGAAGGCACTCTCGAACGGGCCTGTTGCGAATTGGTTTGTGAAATGGCGAAGCTGTTTAGCGGACGGATGATGGATGCCAGAAAAATGATCCAGTCGTTTGACGTATTCAGTGGTGCCGTAATGGAGATCGTGAAATGAGTGTCTGGGACTGGTACCAACATCACGCCGAACGGCTGGAGGCGAACCCGGACGCAACCGCGACGGACTGGATGAAATTCGAACTCTTTGCGGAAGCCACCGAGGCGGAAGATCCTGAGGTCAAACTGATCTATTATCGCGAGTCCAAAGACGCCGCACTCGCTTGCGGCGACAAGGAATTCGCCCTTTGGTGTGACGCGTGGATCGGGATGGAAACCTGTTCTGCAGGCCTGTATGGGGAATCACTCCGTGGCCTCATGAAGGCTGCTGTAGAAGCACGCCATGCACGGTACAACGGTCTTCCCCAGCAAATCATGGTCAACGTATTGACCATCGATCGCATGGGTGACGTGGATCCGCACGGATACTTAGATGAAATCGAAAAGGGCGTCGAGTATCTCGATTCGATTTGCCAAGATGAACCGGAGCATGGTTGCGTTTACTGGTCCAATCTGGCGGCCGTGTACACCGAAGTTGGCATGTTCGAACAAGCCACCTTTGCCGTCGAGCGACTGCTACGCTGCGTCCAGCGACACTCGGGTTATGAATACTACAGCTCCGCTTGCATGCGGATGGCGGTGCTTCAAGCGAGTCTTGGCAAGTGGCATGCAGTTTTAGAGCTAGCAGAAGAAGGCCTAGTCAACCCGCCGAAACCTTCCGCACACGCAACACTATTGATTGGCAGAGCCCGCGCGCTGCTTCATCTCGGTGACCCTGAAGCGGCAGCGACATCGTTCCGGGAATCTCGCAACCCGCTTTCCAGTTGCGAGCCATCTTCGCTGAACTATGACTTCGCCGCGGCCTACCGCGAAGAATCGGGAGACTTGCACGAGGCGATCCGCGTTCGCGAAAACCAATTCCGCGACACGGAAGGAAAAGGGAGACACTGGGAACGAGCCAAGAGTGGACTTGAGCTGACGCGGCTGTATTCGCTTCAAGGCAACCAACAGGCGTCTGAACGCTGGGCCCAAAAAACACGTCGAGCGAGCAGCGAGTTACGCGAACCTGAGTTCGTCGCGGCAGCGCTCGAAAAGATCCGTCACTAAGACGTCCTAACCAATCGCCGTTTTCATCACGCGATCAGCTCTTTCAGCACGGTGCCATGCACATCGGTCAGACGAAAGTCCCGACCGGCATGACGAAACGTAAGCTTCTCGTGATCCAAACCCAATTGGTGGAGTATGGTCGCGTGCAAGTCATGCACCTCTACCGGATTCTCGACCGTGTACTTGCCGATCTCGTCGGTGACACCATGTACGTGTCCTCTTTTGAATCCGCCGCCGGCCAGCCAAACGCTGAAACAATCACGATGGTGGCCGCGACCGTTTTGCCCTTCCTTGGTCGGCGTTCTCCCAAATTCGGTCGCCCACAAAACAATGGTGTCGTTCAACATGCCACGTTGGCGTAGATCTTTAATCAATGCGGCAGTCGGTTGATCGACGTTCGCCGCCAAGTCTTTGTGTTCGTTCATTTCGCCATGGCTGTCCCAATTGGGACGCGATCCCGTATCGATCAGCTCAATGAACCGGACGCCGCGTTCGACCAACCGACGCGCGACTAAACACTGCCAAGCAAAGTCCGCGCCAGGCCCCTTCGTCTTACGATCCAGCCCATATAGCGTGCGGATATGTTCCGGCTCACTATCGACGTCGAACGCTTCGGGAGCGGCAACTTGCATTTGGAACGCTGTCTCGAACGACTTCATGCGTGCTGCCAATGCACTGTCAGAAGTTCTCGCTGCAAAGTGTTGCTGATTCAATTGACGAGCGAAATCAATTTCCAATGATTGCAGCGTTCCCGTTTGATTGGGTGGCACGAGATTCGCGATCGGATTTTCGCCCGGAATCATACGTGTTCCCTGATGGAACGCCGGTAGAAAATCGCTGGCATATACTTGTGTCCCGCCGTATGGCAAGTGAGGCGCCATGACGATGAAACTTGGCAAGTTCTGATTTTCGCTGCCCAACCCATAGCTAACCCATGATCCCATGCTGGGCCGGGCGAAGGTCGGCGATCCGGTGTGCATTCCAAGCGTCGCTTCGCTGTGATCGAAATGCGAAGCCTTCATCGATCGGATTAGGCAAATCTCATCCATCACGTCACGGACGTGTGGAAAAATATCGCTGACCATCGTTCCGCAGCTCTTGTTAGGAGATGCACCAAACAAGCTGCCCATCAAGCGGTCTTTTCCGCTTCCGTCACGCCCGTTGCTCGTCGACTTTGGATCAAACGTATCGATGTGTGATACACCGCCGGTCGCGTAGATCATGATCACGTTCTTGGCAGCGGCCGGGAAATGAGTTGACCGTGGCGCCAAGGGATTGCCAGTATCGATCGAATCTTCGGCAAGCAGTTGGCTGACGATCCCGGGCATCAACAACGAACCGCCCATCATCGATCGCATCAAGGTACGACGCGAACTCTGAAACTTTATCATCGGATCAATCCAAGTATAGGAATTCGTTGAGTCGGAACATTCCGCGTGCCGCACTGGCCCAAGCTTGTTTTTGCACGTCAACCGAAGCCGACTCTTCGACTTGACCTGTTAATTGCTGACAAGCCTGACCGACATGCGAGAGAATCAAATTGGATTCAGCATCCGTTGGCTTCCGCCCCAAAACCAGACGAAACAACTCGGCTGCTCGTGATTGGGGACTGGTCTGGGACTTGAGCAAGATTTCCGCAACACCAAACGATTGTTGATGCACAAAGTCATCATTCAAGAAATACAAAGCTTGCAATGATGTCACCGACTGGTCGCGTTCTGCAGTACAAACATTGGGGTCGGCACCGTCAAAGGTTTGCAAATAAGTCTCCGCCGTCAAACGCTTTGTCATTTGATAGACGCTCCGTTTGTTATTGGGATAGGAGCCTTTAAATGGGTGATGCTGGGTGAACGTCCAATCGGTTTTCTTGGGGAACGGATATGGCTCTGTTTGCGGGGTCCGATCAAGTTCTCCCGAAAACAGCAGCAACGAATCACGTAGCGATTCGGCGTCCAATCGTTGTCGATTAAATCGCCATAGCCAGTGATTGTTCGGGTCGATTGCTTCGTTATCGGTGTCGCCAAAACTGCTTAACCGATAGGTCCGACTGGTCATCAGCATGCGATGCAATTGCTTGAGCGAATAGCCGCCAGCGATGAATTCGTTCGCCACATAATCCAGCAGTTCTGGATGCGTTGGCGTATCACCTCGGATACCAAAATCACTCGTTGAAGGGACAATCCCCGTTCCAAAATGCTTTTGCCAAACGCGATTGACGATCACGCGGGCGAATAACGGATTGTCTGGTGCTGTGATCCAATCGGCCAGTTCCAACCGGCCGCTGGATCGCTCTGAGATTTTCGAAGTCAACGTTTGCCCGCCGAGCACGTCTGGAAAACCGCGTTGAACGATTCCGCCGGGTCGCGTCGGTTCGCCTTTGATCTGAATGGCGGCATTCGTCGGTGTCGCTTCCGAGACGGCATAGGCAGTCGGATAATCAGGAATCTGCTTGAGGTGCCCGGCGAGCTTTTCGCCAGCCCGGCGTGCGTCGATCAACATCCCATCAAGATGATCCTGCATTTGTCGCTTTTCGTCGAGCGAACACTGCTTTTCACGCTCGGCGTTCTCGAGCGCTTGCTCGCGGCACCGCTGCAATTTTTCATTGAGCTCGGCTGTCAGCTTATCCGTTTTCTGCTGATGCTTGGCCAAGTGCGATTCCGTCTCAGCCGGATCAATCAGACTGACAAAGTTCTGCTGAGCTTGAAATAGTTCTAACCCAGGAAACGGATACTGTGTGCTGGCAAAGAAACCGTACAAGCCGTAGTACTCACGGGTCGAAACGGGATCAAACTTGTGGTCGTGACAACGTGCACAAGCAAGCGTCATCCCCAACATCGTACGTCCGACATTGTCGATCGTATCTTCGATCGTCAAATGCCACGGATAACGCTCGACCAAGGATCCGAAACGCCGAGCCATCGCCAAGTAACCGGTCGCGATCGTTTGTCGGTTTCGTTGTTCCAGCGATTCTGCGGGCAACAGGTCGCCCGCGATCTGTTCGGTAACAAAACGATCGTAAGGGACATCTTGATTGAGCGAATCGATGATGTAATTGCGGTACAAGTATGCTTGCGGAATGGGATAGTCTGAGTTATCACCGGCCGTATCGGCATAGCGTACCCAGTCCATCCAATGACGCCCCCAGCGCTCACCATAGGCGGAAGTCGCCAACAAGCGATCAACTAATTCCTTAACCGCCGTCTCCATCCCCGTCTGTTCGCAACGTTCGACGAAAACGTCGACCTCCTCCGGCGAAGGCGGCAATCCGGTCAAGTCATACGTCGCGCGACGAATGAAAGTGATCGGTGAGGCATCGCTGGCAACGTCAACTCCGGCGAGTTGCCGGCGGGCCGCAACCAAGCGATCTATATCAGTCTTGGCCCATCCGGTCGGATCATTGGGAATATCAATCGTTTGACGAGGTCGAAACGCCCAGTGATTCGCAGCCTGATCAATGCCATCGGAATGGTTCGCATCAGGTGACTCGGTGGACCACTGGGCGCCACGATCGATCCAACGGCGGATCAATTCGAGCTGTTTGTCCGACAAGCGTTCGCCGTCGGGAGGCATCAATTCGTCTTCGCTCGTGGTACTGATACGTGACCACAATTCACTCGCTTCGCTATCCCCGGGAACGATGGTCGGCTCGCCCGAATCGGTTTCCAACTCAACCGGAGACGGTCCGTCCAAACGTAACCCGCCGTTGCGGTCGTCGGCTGAATGACATTCCACACAATGATCTTGAAAGATCGGTGCGATATCGCGATCGAAGTCGACGGGTTCAGACGCGGTGCCGACCGCGGAGGTCTGCACGAACATCCATGCATACAAAAAACAACGTACGACTAGTAAACAGCGTGTCCCTTGCAAAACAGCCATATCGGCGCGTCGTTCGATGCGATGCATAGACGTTATCCCACTAATTTCTTCACAACATGCCCATGGACATCGGTCAAACGAAACGCGCGACCGGCATAGGTAAATGTTAAACGCTCGTGATTGATTCCCAACTGATGCAAAATGGTGGCTTGGATATCGTGAACATGGACGGGGTCTTCCACCGGATGGAAACCCAGTTCATCGGTTTGTCCGATCGTTTGCCCCGGTCGAATCCCGCCACCTGCCATCCACATCGTGTAGGCCTGTGGGTGGTGGTCACGTCCGAGCGTTCGCCCGAGTGCTGCGCTGGCTTCGACCATCGGCGTCCGTCCGAACTCACCACCCCAAACTACCAGTGTATCGTCTAGCATCCCGAGACGTTTGAGATCTTTCAACAGTGCCGCGCACCCCTGGTCAGTTTGTTTGCATTGCCCACGCAATCCGCCTTCGACATTACTGTGATGATCCCAACCGGCGTGGTAAAGCTGAACAAACCGTACACCACGTTGGACCAGTCGCCGCGCCAATAAACAATTCTTTGAAAATGATCCGGCATCGTCGCGTGCCATGCCATACATCGCCAAGGTGTCATCCGATTCATCCGAAAAATCCATCAACTCCGGCGCTCGCGATTGCATCCGGTAGGCCATCTCGTAGGACTCGATTCTTGACGCGATGTCGTCGATGCCAACGGTATCGAGCCGTTTGCGGTTCAACTTGGCCAGCAGGTCAAGTGTTGCGCGTTGCGACGGTTCACTGATGCCCTCTGGCGTGGCGACATGAAGAATCGGATCGCCGCTGGCACGAAACGGAACGCCTTGATATTCGCCAGGCAAGAAACCGTTGCCCCACATCGCGGCACCGCCCGACAAACTGTCACCGCTTTTTAGCACCACAAATCCGGGCAGATCATCGGCCTCGCTGCCAAGCCCGTAAGTCAACCAAGATCCCATCGCTGGACGTCCGGGCAAACCGCTGCCCGTATTAACAAAGATCTGCGCCGGGGCGTGATTGAACTGGTCAGTGTGGACACTGCGGATGAACGCGATGTCATCCACCACACCTGCCAAATGCGGCATCACCTCAGAAACCTGCGCCCCGGATTCACCGTGCTGTGCGAATTTGAAGCGGGGTGACAAGACAGCAGCATCAGGCTGAATAAACGCGTATCGCTGACCAGCGATCACCGACGGCGGAATCGGTTTGCCTTCCAGTTCGACGAGCTTGGGTTTGTAGTCGAACAGATCCAATTGGCTGGGTGCCCCGGCCATAAATAAATAGATGACTCGCTTTGCCTTGGCCGGATGATGCAAGCCGCTCAGGGGCTCGCCGGCGGCAAGATCCGAGGCCAGCATCGATGCCAGTGAAATCTTGCCCAGGCCAACGCCACACTGCTGAAACAGTTGTCGACGGGTGATCTGTTTTAATGCATGGCTCATGGCGTTGTAATTGCCTCGTCAAGATTCATCAAAGTGCGTGCAACCAACATCCACGGCTGCGGATGCTCGGACTGTGAGTGGTAAAACTGCAAAATGGCGTCGGCTTCGCTAGCGTCCGGATGACGTGAAAGCACACGCCGGAACATCCGCTGAACGATCGCCTGTGGTTTTGCACCATCGCCGCAGTCTCGCAACGTTTGTTCGGCAAGCGCAGATGCAATTTCAAGGTACATCGCGTCGTTCAACAACGTTAACGCTTGCAGTGGCGTCGTGCTGCGGTCGCGTTTGGCGATACAGACTTCGCCCGACGGCGCATCGAACGTCGCATAGGCAGCAAACGGCGCGGTCCGTTTGCTGAACGTGTACAACGAACGCCGATAACGGTCGGCCCCATCGGATGCTTGCCAAGCAGGATTTCCATAGGCGATTTGCGTCACCGCCGATGGCTGTGGCGGCCGAACACTGGGTCCGCCAATTTCATCGGACAGCAATCCGGCGGCCGACAGGAACGCGTCACGAATTCGTTCCGCGTCATAACGTCGATAGGGAAACGACGATAACAATCGGTTACTAGGATCCGTCTCCGGTGGCGGGGCGATCGCCTGGCGATAGGTAGCCGACAAAACGATTTCGCGATGAAGGCGTTTAATCGACCACTGCCATCCGTTCGGTGACTGATCACGAAGACGCTGGTCCAAGTAATCGATCAGTTCTGGATGTGTGGGCGTTTCGCTTTGAGTCCCAAAGTCGCCCGAGGTTTTTACGATGCCGGTGCCGAAGAACTCACGCCAAGCTCGATTCGCTGTGACACGGCCAACCAAAGGATTGCTACGACTAACCAGCCACTCTGCCATTTCCAACCGGTCCGCTGGCATCGGGTCATCTGGGTTCGCCAAGAACTCCGGCACTGCGGGCTCGACCGTTTCCTTGCCTTGCAGGTATTCGCCACGATGGTGACGCTGTGTGTCTCTTGGATTACTTTCCGGGCGTTCCTTCATCACCAATGTACGAACACTTACCGGGATCGCTCGTCGCATGTCCTCGATCAGCTTTCGCTGCGACGCCAGCGACGGTTCGGTGCGAAAATATTCTTTCGCCAAATCGAATGAGACATCAGCAGGCCATTGATCGAGATCAAACGATTGATCGCCGTGGTCACGACGCGTCGTTGTCAATCGTTGTTGCAATTCGACCGTAATGTCCGATGCGATCGGGTTCGGGTCGGTTGTCACAGAAAGACGAAACTTGCCTAGCCCGGCAACGTAGTGTCGTTCAAACAACAACTCGACCGTCCAGGGTTGATCCAAAGTCGTTGGCTTGGCAAAGGGGATCACCAAACGATGGGATTGACCGCTGCCGCCAGGGATCGACCAACCGGTTGAGCCATCGTTGTCGAAGACGTTGCCCGGATAGGTTTTGCCATTTCCGGCTGCCGCACCAGGTACCGACGTTGTACCGACGGCCAACTCTAATGCCTCGCCATTGATTGCGACGTCGACTTCACTGAGAAAGAAATCGCCTCGCCGACCTTCGTAATACGCTAGTCCTGGTCCTTCGGCGGGAAGCGAAACGTCGGTCAGGGCTTCGATGCGGATTGCGGTCACTGCCCCCGCGTCGATCGCCGGCATCGTTAGCCTATAAACGTCACGCTTCGTCGCATCGCCGGATGCCAACACCGATCCGTCATCTTGCAACTGCAACAACGGCATCGTGGAATTCATTTGGGTTGGCACCACGATGTTCCAGTTCGCGATCGATCCCAAACGTGCCTTGGCCCAGTCGACGAAGCCTGCGACCGCATCGTTGTCTTTGGTCGTTTCGAAGAACAACTTGCTGACGACTGAATGCTCCAATTCGTCCGACGCGGCTTGTAGGTGGTCCTGTTTGGAGATCGTCGCCACAGAATCGGCCGCCATTTCCGGTTCGTCAGCGTTATTCAATAGCGCCATCAACGCGTAGTAGTCCGTATGCGTGATCGGATCAAACTTGTGCGTGTGGCACTGCGCACAACCGGTGGTCAAACCAAGCCATACGGTTCCCGTCGTGGCGACGCGGTCGACGACGGCATGGAAGCGGTACTCCAGCGGATCGATGCCGCCTTCTTCGTTCAGCATGGTGTTGCGATGAAAGCCCGTCGCAACCCTTTGATCCGTTGTCGGGCTTTCCAACATGTCACCCGCAAGCTGCTCAATCGAAAACTGATCGTAGGGCAGGTCTTGATTGATCGCGTTGATAACCCAATCTCGATAAGGCCAAATGGTTCGCGGCCGATCTTTCTCGTAGCCATTGGTATCGCTGTACCGCGCCAAGTCCAACCAGCTTCTTGCGGCACGTTCACCATAACGTGATGAGGCGAGCAACTTGTCGACCAATCGTTCGTAGGCGTCAGGACGTTCGTCAACCAAGAACTGATCCACCTCCTCTACACTTGGCACGACACCCACTAAGTCCAAATAGACACGGCGAACGATCGCTGCCCGGTCTGCTTCGGCACTGGGGTGCAGACCTTGTTGTTCCAGCTTGGCCAACACGAAGCGATCAATCGGGTTCCGACACCAAGCTTGGTTTTCGACCGCTGGTATCGCAGGCATCTCTGCCGCGATAAAGGACCAATGTGGATTGTATTCGGCGCCGCCTTCAATCCAGCGTCGCAAGGTATCCACATCGGCCGGCTTCAGCGGTTCATGACGATCGGACGACGGCATTCGCAGATCTTCGTCATCACTTGTGACGCGAATCATCAGTTCGCTGTCATCAGGTGCACCTGGCATGATCGCTTGATAACCACCGAGGTCTTCTCGAGCCCCGGCTTCGGTATCAAGTCTTAGGCCTGCCGCCCGCGCGTCTTCATCGGGCCCGTGACAGGCGTAACAATGTTTGGCAAGGATCGGCCGAACGTCACGGTTAAAATCGATCGCTGGCGGTCCAGCGGCGGTTGATCGCACGCCGATCATGGCGTTCGTCAGACCGGCCAACAGCAACGCTGTCGCCAGATGACGAGGGAACGAAAAAATCATCGCGGCGGTGGGTAATAGGCGGGCGGGCGAGAGGCAGGCCGACAATGCTGGCGGGTCCCACCATCATACCCGAATCGACTTTGCGATTCCGCACGAATCCGCTATTCCGCTGGTGCTTCAGATTCGACGGGCTCACACTTCACTTCACCGGAGTTCGCGGCCTGTTTCGCCGCCAGTGCGCCACTGTGAATTTCGTGGCCGACCAAACAAGCCATCCCAGCCAACAGGGGTAGCCAGTAATACAGAATCCGAAAGATCAGTACCGACGCGAGCACCGAATCGCCCACCGACCCTTTTAGCAGCGCCAACAGAATCACTTCCAAAACGCCGAGTCCGCCCGGTACCTGCGTCATCATTGCGACCCCAATCGCGACAAGAAAGGCCGCCAAGACCTGCGCGAAGGGCACTGCGGAATCGCCCGGCAGTACCAGATAAAGTGCCGTCGCCGAGATCAGCAAGTCAGTCGCCGCAACGGAAGCTTGAACAAACATCAATCCCGGACGCGGCGGGCGAAGGTGCAGTTCACCGATCGGCCAAGGTTTTCGCCAGACGAAACAGACAGCCGAATACCCGAGCGCTAGCGACAACAGCATCCAGCCAAGTGTCTGAGTCCCGAACGGCAAATTCACGTCAGGCGGCAATTGCAACGGAACCCAAACGAGCACCATGCCGCCCAAGAACCACCAGCCGCTCCAGAACGTTAACCCCACGACCGAGATCAACGCCAGGATCTGGCCTGGCGATAACCCCCACTGCGAATAAAAGCGGAATCGAATCGGGGCACCGGCCAGCAGCGTCCCCAAGTTGTTACCGAGGGAAAACCCCGAGATCGACACCAACAAGACTCGCCGCAGTGGCAAACTTCGTGCGACATAGCGCAGCGCTAAGATGTCATAGGCCGTCAACATCACGTAGTTCAACGCCACCAAGAACGCCGCGATCACAATCTGACTCGCAGGTACGCCGGTGAAGCCACGTTTGAATTCTTCCCACGTGATCTGCCGAGCTTCATTGACCAGCAGTCGCAACGCCAACAAAAACAGTGCGGCTGCCAGAACCGGCCCAACGTATTTGCGAATTCGTTTCTTGACCAAGGCAGACGCCGGGGCGAGGGTGGAAAAACAGCTACAAATCGAACAAAGACGACGAACAGTGATGAATCGAACGCGGCCTATGTTAACGAGACCCGATAGGAACTGGGTAGTGCAGACATCCCTAGACGGCAAGCAGAATTGTTGGTGATTTACCGCGATTCGTCTGCGCCGTACAGTGTGGCATCGACGACTCCTTTCGCACGCACCAACACACACAAGAATCGGCAAAACTAAGATGAAAACGGTCCGACATGAACTGGTTGTCCTTGGAGGCGGTCCCGCAGGTTATGTGGCAGCCATCCGCGCCGCTCAGCTGGGATTTGACGTCGCCTGCATCGACGAGAACGACCGTTTCGGCGGGACCTGTTTGCGTGTCGGTTGTATCCCCAGCAAAGCGTTGCTTGAATCCAGCCACTTGTACGACGAAGCGAAAAATCACTTCGCCGACCACGGTTTAGAAGTCAGCGGCTTGGAGTTGGATTTGCAAGCGATGATGCAGCGCAAAGCCAAAATCGTCGACACGCTGACCGGCGGCATCGGCATGCTGTTTAAATCCAATAAGGTCAAACCCTACAACGGTCGCGGAAAACTGCGTGACATGAACTCGGTCATCGTCAGTGGCAAAGACGGCGATGTTGTTATCGAAGCCGACCGTATTTTAATCGCCGTCGGCAGTGTCCCGGCTGGACTGCGTGGCGTCGAAGAAGACGGCGACCGGATTGGTAACAGCACCACCGCGCTGAGCTTTCCCGATGTCCCCGAACGCTTGGTCGTTATCGGTGGCGGCTACATCGGGATGGAACTGGGCAGTGTCTGGAATCGCCTGGGCAGCGAAACGATCGTCCTGGAAGCCGCCGATCGAATCTTCCCCGGAATCGATGCCGACATGGCCAAACTGGCCGATCGCCAGTTCAAGAAACAAGGCATCAAGATCCATACCAAAACCTTTGTCAAATCAGCGACCGTCAAAGGCGACAAGTGCATCGTCGAAATCCAAGACGGTGAGCCGATTGAATGCGATCGCGTGTTGTTGGCAACCGGGCGTCGTCCCGCGACTGACCAGATCGGACTCGAGTCCGTCGGCCTGGAAACGGATCGCTACGGCTTCTTGGCAGTCAACGAGAACTTTGAAACCTCAGCCGAGAACATCTATGCAACCGGTGACTGCATCGGCGGCGCGATGCTGGCCCACAAGGCGATGGAAGAAGCAATCGTCTGCATCGAACGGATGGCCGGCATGCACACACATGTGAACTACGATGTGATCCCCGCGATCGTTTATACCCACCCGGAAATCGCCAGCGTCGGTCGCTCCGAAGACCAACTCAAGGAAGCCGGAGTGGACTACAAAAAAGGCATCGGGTTCTTTGGCGCCAACGGACGTGCACAAACCCTGGGAGAAGCAGATGGACGTGTCAAGATTTTGGCCGATGCCAAAACTGATCGCGTCTTGGGTGTCCACATCATTGGTGCCCGCGCCGGTGACCTGATCGCCGAAGCCGCCGCGGCCATGGAATACGGTGCCAGCAGCGAAGATATCGCACGTACCTGCCATGCTCACCCAACGCTTGCCGAAGCCGTTCACGAAGCCGCGTTGGCGGTCGACAAACGTTCGATCCACAGTGCGTAGCGATTGCCGTACGTCTGCGTGATGAAATGACATCGCTCAACAACAAAAAACGCGGGACAGCCCAAACGGGTCGTTCCGCGTTCTTCTTTTCAAACGAAGTTTGTCAACTCAATCAATCAAGACTGACCTAATCGATCAAGACTGAGTGTCAATTCAAATCACCTGCACCAAGTGTTAGGTCTTGTCCGAAGACACCACCACATAGTCAACTTGCTGCGGCTGCGAAGTTTGGACGCTGTGGTGTGTCCACAATCCACGTCCTGGATGCTCGCGACGCTCAGCAGTGCTGCGGATGTGTCCTGCATAGACAACGGAACTGACGCTGCTGAATGCCGTCATGACTGCGACGGCGACCAATGCATGTCGAATGATACGTGACATCTAAACTACCTCTCGTTTGACCGGAAAGATCATTTTGTCGCTAGTAACGATGGTCCTAGAACCGGTCGATTCGGGCCGGACTGAATCCGCCTTTGGCTCAGTCCGCGATGATCTTGAGAGAGCTCCAACGCACCTCCTGTGCCAGATTGCTGCGCCCGCCATCACATTAGTGCGTTGATGCGAGATTTTTCACGCCGCAAGCAAGCAACGCATGTCGCAATCGCTTCAACCGCAGCAAAGCGACGGACGTTTGGCCGCGCGCTGTCTACTCACCGCCAAAATTTCCCGGCTTTCGCTCGGAATAATCGCTGCGGACGCCTGCCGGAGTTTGCAGATGGCTGAACCACGCGACTAAAACTTGATCGCCCCGGGCAATCTTTGCAGCTTGACTTGATCAGAATTACAGCGGGAACTCTTCCGGTGCTTCGTACAAGGGCAAGTAGCGATAATAGACTTCCAAAATCAACGCGCACATCGCCGTTGTATATAGTCGGCCACCGACATCGCCCCATTTGTCTTTGAAGTGCCAACTGCCCGCTTCATGACCGCTGGTCGCTTGCGTTCGCACCAAATGGTTTCTCACTTGGGTATTCCAGAGCTCCCAATCGCGGTGACGCACGTGGTGCAACGCCATCGTCGCGTAGTAATCGTGATAGACGTTTGTCAGCATTGGACCACGCTCGACTAGGCGGTCGAATTCCTGGTCAAAGAAACTGTGACCGGGCTGTTGGCCGAGATACAGCAGCAATGTCAATCCGATCGCTGTCGTCGTCCGCTCCGGTTTAGGGCTGTTGTAGCCGAACTCGTATCTAGGCTCGTCACGAACACTCATCACAAAACGTTTCGCACGTGCGAAAAGATCACTTCGCGTTTCGATTCCCGCCTTCTTTGCCGTGCTCAGCGAAAGCACCTGCCACCCCGTAATCGTGATGTCCCCCGGCCGCCCCGGCGTGTAACCCCATGACCCGTTGGGATGTTGAGCGAAGGTTGTGAAGTTCGCACCTTCGCTGACATGATGATACAGGTCGCTATCGAACTGGTCGTTGATCTTCATCATCGCCATCGCTTCGGACATCGCCAATAACGCGATCCCATGGCCATACATGCTTCCGCCCTGTTGCCAGTCGAAGCCGTATTGCGTTTCTAGCGCAACCGAACGGAGGTAGTAAATCCCTTTGCGAACTTCATCTTGATAGGGTCCTGCATCGGACGTATATCCGGCCCCGAGAAAAGCCAGCAATGCTAGTCCCGTTGCCGCCGTCTTGGGTGTCGGTGTCGATTCGTTTTCCGGCTTGCCATGCCGACAACGACGTTGCACGGGGCAAGGTCCAGATTGAATGACCAAGACCCATCGGACTGTTGATGTGCGGCCAACCAACGAAGAGCGTTTTCCACAGCGGCTTCGCTCTCTGAAGTGGCTCCGTATTTGTCGCCATACTTGATTCGGCCTTCGGGAGTGCGTGCCGAGAGCCCACCGCCTCCCATCAAGCTGATCATTTGACTGACCTGAGGACCGCCGCCAGCGTTCAGCAATTCTGAATCACTGATATCAAGCGGGCTCTTGGGAATCAGGGAATCCGTTTGAATGGACGCCATGTCGGTATCAACTTGCATCACGTTGACTTCGACCTGAGTATCAAGTGCTTGGTCGTTGTCTTCGGCCAGATCGGGCGACAGATTCAACGACTCGATCGCGACATCGGTGCTGCTGGTTGACTGCGCACCGTCGATCGCGATTCCCGTGTCGTTGCCGCCTAGCTGGAACGTCAAGACGGCCAGCAGAATCAACACCGCTAAGTGAATGATCAAGCTGACCAACCATGATGACAATCGTACTGAACCGATCCGCGTCTTCCAATCATGCGGCGTCTGTTCATCGGATTGATCAGAGAATTCGGTTTGAACCTCCAATGCCGATTCAGCGATTTGCTCGTCTGGTGGCTCGGAAGGTAGCGGCGGAGGCACCGAGGGTGA
This sequence comes from Rhodopirellula sp. MGV, assembly GCF_002251265.1. Taxonomy (NCBI): domain Bacteria; kingdom Pseudomonadati; phylum Planctomycetota; class Planctomycetia; order Pirellulales; family Pirellulaceae; genus Rhodopirellula; species Rhodopirellula sp. MGV. Next base: position 21,115 of record NZ_NPDI01000004.1, read on the forward strand.
GTCTTCCGCGGCAGAAGGCTGGCTCGGGACCTGCTTGAACCGCGATGACGAATCGTCACGCCATCGATGGGTCGAATCGGTTGCAGCGGGTTTGCGGGTCACAGGAGGGCGAGCATGCTTGAAAACAGTTTGCCGGTGACGGTAGCCATCGTCTACGACAGTATAGCTCGCTACTAAATCGGCCCCAGACTCTGAACTCTTCCGAATCGCTTTCGGTTTGGATTTGGACGGCCGCCTCCCCCCTTCGTTAGCGATACGAGCGAACCGGGATTTAGTCCCTCTCTCGCCTGCCCCATTTCGGCAACAAACGTCGCCACCACGGCGGTTGCCGGTCTGGTCGCGACGTCGATTCGGGTGCACGACTCGATGTCGGGTCGCGTCGTTCGAGTTCGGCGATTGATTTAGGTCGGGGTGAATCGCCTTCGCAGATCTCACGAATTCGTCCATGGATGAACGAATTGGTTTTATCATTTGGACCGATCGACAATGCGTGCTCGATCGTCTTTTGCGACGACTCCAACCGTTCGTCCAACAAGTACGCCACGGCTAGGTTGCCGAGCAATTCGACGTCGTTCGGTTTGATTGCTACGGCACGTTCGCCAATTTCGCAGGCGTCACTCGTTCGCTGCATTTCCAACAGTACGCCGGCCCATTCTTTCAAAATCACCGTTTGCGGTTCGTCGGCGACATCGTCAGCATGTTGATACGCCTGAACCGAACGCGGTAAACGCTGCACCGCGTGCCAGGCCTTTCCCAACAGAAACCAGATTCGCCAAGAATCGTCGTGACGGCTAAGAAGATGCTGTAGCGTACCGATCGCGGTGCGGACTTTTGATTGCTGATCCGGCTTCAGTGGCGGGCCACCGGGCATCCGCATGTTCGCTAACACAACGTTTGCGGCCCGCTGATACATTTCCTCGGGCGTTTCGTTGATCCGGGCACTGTAAAGCAGCTCGCCAGTTTCTTTATCACAGTACACATCGACCTTGTCTTCGCGACGAACAAATTTCAGACGCTCGCGAACTTCATCCGCCGACATGTGTTGCAGCGTAGGGCCTTCTTCGGGATCCCAACTCTCCGGCGCGACGACGACGTTGGATTGGTTGCCCGCCAAACTGGCGATCAAGTTTCCTTTGTACTCCATCAACTGCAACCATTCGCAATCAGGTGTTACGGATTGTTGATAAGCATCAACCAGCACCACCTCCGGATCAGGTGCGCTGCCACGAAGGCCCATCAACACAAGCTTCTCAAAGAAGATCTCCGCGTCACGCGGTGACATGAAACTCGCCTGAGAAAGTTCGCCGTCGCCAAATGACATTGCGTTTGGCGCGATCGTGTGGAAGTCTGCCGCCCCGCCTTCTAAACAGCGATCCAACGCATCATTGCGAATCACCACGGCGGTGCCTTCCACCAACACCGGCATCACAACCCCCAGATTTCAGACTTCGAAGGACACGAATCGTCGAAGCAGCCCATTGATCACCAACCAATCACCGCTATCACCAGGGCAGCGGCGACCTTGCTGCCGACGCCAATCATAACGCCTCTAGTTGCCCGCCACAAACCGACAGAGGGGTGACTACTGGCGCCAACTAGTTCGATGCCGCCGATGTATCTTCAGCATCACTGGCGGCCGACGCGATGATTTCCATTGCCGGGGCGGACAAGAATTCCTTTGCAACACGAGAGATCGCGTTTTCGTCCACTGCCTTGATTCGGTCCAAAGTCGCGTCCAACGACATGTATTCGTCGTGCATCAGCGTACGACTGCCAATGCTGAACAGTCGATTGCTGGGCCGCTCGCTTTGCATGATGTAGCCAGCGGTGGTTTTGTTGATCGCTTGACGCAACTCTGCTTCACCGACGCCGTCTTCGAGCAATTTGGTAACGATGTCCTGAATGAACTTCTTATTGCTCTGCAGATCTTCTGGCGCACAAACAAGGTACGTAAACCACGAACCGCAGTCGCTGAACTCCTGTGGCCAACAAGTCGCGATTTCGGCGCGGCCGGTGTCGATCAAATCCCAAAACATCCGACTGCCGCCTTCGTCACCCAGCACCGATGCCAAAAGACGAGCCGCGTAGCGATCCGGCGACGCGGAAGAAGGCCCGTCACCGATCATGATCGCATAGGCTTGCGACGCATCAGGGGTCGCCAAGCGTGTGTCTAGCTGAATGCCTTCGGGCAGCGTATTCAAATCGTCATCTGGCACGTCGCTGACTGGCAAGCGCGATGCCCAGTCACCAGTACGTTGCTCGATTTCACTGACCAATGAATCAAAGTCAACGTTTCCTGAAGCGGCGACGACGATGTTTTCAGGACGATAACGCTGCAAGAAATAGTCTCGCATCCGCGCCGCCGTCATCGCTTCGATGGACTCGGGCGTTCCCAAGACACGGCGTCCCAATCCGCGAGGCGAAAAGAAAACTTCCATCGCGCGTTCGAAGCCACCGAACGGAGGCTGATCTTCGTACTTCGCGATCTCTTCCAAAATGACCTGACGCTCGGTTTCGAATTCACCCTCGTCCAGCACCGGCGACATCATGTCGGTCAGCAAGTCGACGATGCGGTCTTGAAACTTCGGCAACACCGTCGCGTAGTAAACCGTTTGCTCCTCGGACGTGTAGGCGTTCGATTGGCCGCCGAGTTCATCCAGTTCGCGGTTGACGTCTTCGGCGCTACGCCGCTTGGTGCCCTTGAACATCATGTGTTCAAGAAAATGGCTGAGCCCCGATTGCGGGTCACGTTCGTTGCGAGCGCCGGCGCGAACGAAATAGCCCAACGACATCGAGTAGCTGCGGGGATCGGTTTCGGCAACGATCCGCAGACCGCTCTTCAGTGTCGCTTTCTTGAATTCGGGCATGAAATTGTCGGGGTAGGTTTTGAAGCGCAACGTGGGGTTCGGGGAATCGCCTACTTCACCGTCAAAGGTTCGACACCCAAGGTGACGATCCGATAATCCGCTGGCTGATGCTGTTTCCAGTAATCACGCACGTCGTCGAGCGTCAATGATTCGATCATGGCGCTGAGCTCTTCTGTCGGCATCGCTCGGCCGATCTGAATAAAGTCACTCGCCAAGGAACTGGCCCGTGAAGCACTCGATTCTTGCTCCATGATCAACGCACTCTCGATGCGGACCTTCCAGCGATCGAGCTCTTGTTGTTCCAAGTCGTCAGCCAAGTTTTGAATCTCACCCAGCGTGACGTCGAGTGTTTCCTGTGCACGCTGTGGCGTCGTCCCGGCATAGCCAAATACGCCGCCGGCGTTCCGCAGCGAATGACAACTGGCCGAAACGGTGTAGCACAAGCCACGCTTTTCGCGGACGCGATCGAACAAGCGGCTGCTCATGCCATCGCTTAAGATCCCAATCCCGGCGCGCATCCGAAAGTAATCTTTGTGACCGTACCAGATGTTCGGGAACGAAAACCCAATGTGCGTTTGGCTGCTGTCGGCTTGCAGGTGCTCATAGCCGGGGTTCCCATCAGGAACCGGCATGGGACACGGCTCGCCGCTTTTCCAATCACCGAATGCTTCTTCGGCGATCGCGAAGATCTCGTCGGGGCGAATGTCACCCGCCACCGTCAAAATCGACTCGGTGGCGTTGTAATGAGATTGATAGAACTCTTGGACCTGCTTCATCGTCAGCGAAGACAACGACTCGTTTGTTCCCTGGCTGCCGCGTCCGAGCCGTTTCCCGTAATGCATCTCGCGAAGCCGACGCATGACTCGCTGTGCGGGCTCGTCTTCGATCGCACGCAACTCGTGAAGCATCATCATCAACGCGTCGTCTAGCTGGTCACTAGGCAGGTGCGGACGACGGACGATATCGGCGTAAAGCAAGATCGCATCGCGGATCGATTCACGAGGCATCGCACCGCCGAATGACACGGTCGCGGTGGCAACGCCGCTATTTCTGTCCATCCCCAAGTTATCTTGGATCGCGACCAGGTCACGGCTGTTGTGATGTCCGGCACCACGCTGGACCATCTCGCAAACCAGCGATGACAAACCGGACTGATCCATCGGTTCGTCTTGCACGCCGGCGCGAAGTGACAACGTAAACGCGGCGGTTCGCAACCAGGGCATTGGCTGGGCGAGCACCGTCATGCCGGATGGCAACTGATGCTGATGAATGTCGGTCACAGATATATCTCTTACAGTCCGATCGTGACGACGTCGACAGTTTTGACCCGCCCGATCAGTGTGTGGCTGCTAACGTCATCGACATGGACATCCAAGAGCTGTCCGGCTTGTCGAAGGTTTCCGTCGAACACAACGATCCGATCGCAATGGGTGCGTCCGGTCATTTGGACAACGGCGGCATTGGGGTCGGTGGCCTTTTTGCTGGGACCTTCGACCAAGACCTGGACGTCTTTGCCGACCAGTTTAGCGTTTTCTTCTTTCGCAATTCGATTCTGCACATCCAGCAAACGGTGATTGCGTTCCGCTTTGACTTCACGCGGCACGTCGTCTTCGAAACGCTCCGATGCTTTCGTCCCCGGACGGACGCTGTACTGGAAGATGAAGCTGTTCTTGAACCGGCAGCGTTCCACCAGTGCGACGGACTTTTCAAAGTCTTCGTCGGTCTCACCGCAGAAGCCAACGATGAAGTCACTGCTGACTGCGGCTTCGGGAAGGATGCGTTCGATTCGCTCGAACATCTCCATGTAATCGGCGATCGTGTAGCCACGTTTCATCCGCTTGAGCACTTCGTCACTGCCGCTTTGCGCGGGGACGTGCAAGTACGGCGAAACCTTTGGCAGGTCGCGGACCGTGACCAGCAACCGCTCGGTCATGTCCTTGGGATAGTTCGTGACGAACTTGATGCGATCGATGCCGTCGACTTCGTGCAGCAGTTCCAACAGCGACGACATGTCAGTCGTTTCGCCATCGGCGATGTGTTTGTAGCTATTAACCGTCTGCCCAAGCAGCGTGATTTCGCGGCAACCTTGCTCGGCCAACACGCGAGCTTCAGAAAGGATTTGCTGTGGCGCACGTCCTTGTTCAGGGCCACGTGTATTCGGCACCACGCAGTAGGTGCAGAACTTGTCGCAGCCGATTTGAATCCGCAGGTAAGCCTGGAACGGGGTCGGCCGCATGCCTGGATCACGGAGCGGGTCGAACGTTTCGTGCGACCGTGCGACAACAGCTTGCTTGTCATCTTTGCGTGACAACGACACGGCCATCTGGCGGCCTTCGCCGTTGCGGACTTTGTCTAGCAATCCTGGAATCGTGTGCAGCTGCCCTGGACCGACGACCAGATCCACATAAGGCGCACGCTTGAAGATCAACTCTTGATCTTTCTGTGCCATGCACCCCATCACGCCAATCGTTTTCTCTGGATGCTTGTCCTTCGACAAACGAATCTTGCCGAGTGCGCTGTAGACCTTTTCCTCGGCATGCTCACGCACACTGCAGGTGTTGTACAAGACGCAATCGGCTTCCTCCGGACTGTCAACGACGGTGTAACCGTGACGCTTCAAATCGGCGATCACCATTTCGCTGTCCAGAACGTTCATCTGGCAGCCGACGGTCTTGATGTAAACACGCTGAGTCATCGCTGTCTCAAGCAACAGGGGCGGATTTTTTCTTCGGCTTGTAAATTTCGGTGGCCGTTCCGAAGTGCACTTCACCGGCGTTCATCAGCGTTTCGCTGAGCGTCGGGTGCGGGTGCACACTCTCGGTCACGTCATGAACTTCACAGCCCATTTCGATTGCCAAAACCGCTTCGGCAATCAGTTCACCGGCGCCCGATCCCACGATCCCGCAACCGAGAACTCGGCCGGTTTCCGGTTCGACCAACCATTTGGTCAGGCCTTCGGTGATGCCCAACGCTTGGGCGCGGCCGCTGGCGGCCCAGGGGTACGATTCGACTTCGTACGCGACGCCGTCACGCTTCGCTTCCGTTTCGGTCAAACCGGCCCAAGCGATTTCGGGATCGGTAAAGACAACCGCGGGAATCGCCTTCTTATCAAAGACAGCTGACTTTCCAGCGATGACCTCGGCCGCGACACGACCTTCATGGGTCGCTTTGTGAGCGAGCATCGGATCACCGGCAACATCGCCGATCGCAAGGATGTGCGGGTCAGCAGTGCGTTGCTGTGAATCGACTTCGACGAAACCACGTTGCGTGACCACGACCGAAGTGTTTTCCAACCCCAGGTCGCGAGTGACGGGGCGACGGCCGATGCTGACCAAGACGCGGTCGAAACGCTCGTGCCCGAAGTGACCGGGACCTTCAAAGGTGACTTCGACTTTGTCGTCGACCTCGGCCATTGATCCGACCTTGGTGTTCGTCAACACGCGGCCTTCGCAGATTTTGTCGATGCGTTTGGCAAGCGGGCGAACGAGATCACGATCGGCGCCGGGCAGCAAGCCTTCGGCCAATTCAACGACGGTGACTTTGCTGCCCAACTGGGCGTAGACGCTGCCCATTTCAAGCCCGATGTATCCGCCACCGACGACCAGCATCGTTTCGGGGATATCGGCCAGTGCCAAGGCACCGGTGCTGTCCATCACACGATCGCTGACCTGGAACACAGGCGGCATCGCGGGAACGCTGCCTGTTGCCAGAATGCAATGATCAAAGGTGATTTGGCCGCCTTCTGGAATCGATTCGTGATCGCCTTCGAGTGACAACGTGGTCGAATTAACGAAGCGGCCACGGGCCTGAATGACGGTGACTTTGCGGCGTTTGGCCAAGTTCGCCAAACCGCCGGTCAGGTTTGTGATCACCTGATCTTTTTGTGCGCGAACCTTGTCGACATCGATGGACGGTTCACCAGGATAGCTGACGCCCCACTTTTCCTTCAGCTCGTCGACTTCTTGAATCACCTTCGCGACATGCAACAGTGCCTTGCTGGGGATGCAACCACGCAACAGGCAAGTCCCGCCCAACCTTGGTTCGGCTTCCACAATGGTGACATCCAATCCTTCGTCGGCCGCCAGAAAGGCTGCGGCATATCCTCCGGGGCCACCGCCCAAGACAACAACAGGGCTATGCATGGTTAATCAATCGTTTATCGCGAGGTTCAGAATCAGGTTGCGTCTCGGCGGACACGACGTCGGTACAGAATGATACCGACCTACGCTTTCCACAACATACAGGCTGGCGGTGGAGTAAACTCAACCGCCAGTACTGTCATAGAGCTGGAAAGTAGCCCGAAATCGTATTATCGCACCTACCGCGTGCCACCACCGGCGGCACGCCGATGCGGTCGACGCAAATTAGCGCGACAAGAATTCGACGACGCTGTTCGCGTCAACTGGCAAGCTGATGTCGCTTGGGCCAGGCAGACCGAGGATGGTCGCTTTCAGGTTTTCGCTGTCGAAGGTCACCCAATCCAATGCATCGGGCGCTGCGTTGGCGATCACGCCACGGTACAGGTTACGGAGATTTTCGCGTCCGCGGACTTCGACGATGTCACCAGGTCGCAAGATGTAGCTGGGCTTGTCAACTTTGACGCCGTTGACCAAGAAGTGGCCGTGGGCAACGCCTTGACGAGCTTGTGGACGGGTCTTGGTGAAACCGACGCGGCGAACCACGTTGTCCAAACGACGCTCGCACATCATCAACAACAATTCACCGGTGTTACCGGATTTACGACCAACTGCGTCGAAGTAACGGCGCAATTGGCGTTCGCCCAAACCGTAATAGTGTTTGATCTTTTGCTTTTCTTGCAGGGCCGCACCGTAGTTACTTGGGCGGCGTCCACGGACGTGCATCCCAGGAGGTGTGTTGCGGCGATCGAGCGCGCGAGCTGCACCGGCGGTTTCGTAAATCAGGGTGCCAAGACGGCGGTTAACGCGTGCTTTTGGTCCGGTATAACGTGCCATAACTCGTTTTTCTCCAATGCCGCTGTCAGCGGCTGGTCTGGGATGCCTTCGGTGGGTCGATGATCAATCGAATTCCGTCGGCGGCGTGATCCGGCTGCCACTGATCAACGGCACCACTTTCGGGTGGCCGGCATCGGCAGGGTGAACGCCAGACAACACATCTGACATCGGTCACGCACAAAATCTCGGTTTGGGGCCACGAAGTGTCGCTGTTGACGCCCCGGATTTCAAGGCCAACGGGGCATTTTGCAGTCTTCAGTACAAAGACAACGCTTCGCGGGCCCGAAGATACGACCGATCATCGACACCGTGGCCGTCCGGCGACACAAATTGCCGGCAATTTCCCCGCTGGAGTCTAGCCTTTAGGCGATTCTCGTTTCCCCCCGAAATCAAATCTCGTCGATATCCCCGGCAACCGGTGTCTGCCCCCAAGTCGTCGTAAGCATCACGCTGTTGATCCCAGATCCGATTCCCAGCATCGCGACTTGATCGCCAGCGTTCAGCTCGCCCCGAGAAGCGGCCGCGGCAACGGTCAACGGCAATGCGACTGAACCGGTATTTCCGAGTTTGGGAAACGAGACGCTGTCGGATTCCTGTGGCAATCCCATCGCTTCCAGCATTGCGGCGCGGTGGCGGATACCGACTTGGTGGCACACGCTGCGCGTCACATCGGATCGTGACCAACCGCTTTCGGCGAGCAGCTTTTCAAAACCTGCCACGCCGGTCGCGATCCCTTCGGCCATCAGCTTTTCACTGTCGGTCTCCATCAGTGGCTGCATCCCGGCCCCCGCCGAGTCACTGTCGCTGACGCACAGGTCGTGATACTGCGTGCGAGCTTCGGCAATTCCACATTGCAACTTGGTCGCGTCGGGTGCCAATCGCTCATGGGTCAACAACCAGGCGCAGCTTCCCGAACCGATCGTCAACGAAGCAAAGGCGCCTTTGACTGATTTGCGAGTCAATGATTTGTCAGCGTTCAGTGCAGCGATTGTCGATTCCAACAGCATGCGACTGTTTTCGGTTCCGACGACGATGCCAGCTTCGATCGCACCGGACTGGATCATCATCGCGATTTGGATCGCACCGTTAATCAGCCCCAAGCAGGCATTGGACACATCGTACACCCAGCAATCCGCCGACAGCCCGGTGCCGTGATGAACCTTCGAGGCCGTCGCGGGCTCTAAGAAATCGCGACAGACGCTGGCATGGATCAGACAACCGATTTGATCCGCGTTCAGCCCTGCGGCTTCGATGGCCCGTTTGCCGCTTTCGATACTTGGGCCACTGGGACTGGTTCCCTCCGGCCAAACGCGACGCTCGGCAATGCCGCTCATCAATTCCAAACGTCCTTCGGGAAGACGCAGGCGTTCATAGAGTGGGGCTAAACGCGATTCGATGTCGTCACTGGTCCAGATTTCGGTGGGTAGGACGGTGCCGATCGACGCCAATCGAACTTGGTCAAATTTCACTTCGCAGCCTAAATAACGTCAAAGAATCGTTGGACGGGTTCGAATCCCTTGGATCAAACCGTCATCATCGGGCACGGCCGAGAAACTGCAAAGGGGCGGACAGGTCACCGACCACCACCCAGTTGGATCGCCCCGCAACACCAGCTGACGAAACACGCCGAACAGGGTGCAGCATTGACTGTGCAGGTGCGAAAAGCTTACGCATTCACGCGTCGTGAAACACGCTTTTGCTAGCACAAAACGCCAATGCTATCACTGCCTGTAGTGCTAGCAGACGCGATTCTCCACAAGATATGGAGAGTATTTGTTTTTGGCGTTTTGACAGGCTAGTTTTCCCACCGCTCGGGGAGGCACTTGAGTGTGCATGTGCCTCTAACCGGAAGCGAACCGTAAGTGCGGTCCTAGACTTCAGGGATGATCAAAGTGGGAATCCATGACGGAACGGTGTTGTCGTCATCGGCATCGCGGCCATCGTATTTGGCCCCAATGCGCTTGGCCACGTCGCCACGGAGCCTGCGATCGACATTGCGTCAATATCTGCCATTTGCAGGGCTGCACTTTAAGGAAATTTCTTCTTGGCTCGCTACCGCGTTTCTCTACGACTTTTCTAATCGAACAAAAACGTCGATCGACTTGCTCGCCAGGTACGGCGCTCAAGTCTCCCCCCACCCGTTCATGTTCGAGGGACCAAGCGCGTTTCATCAGATGCAACACGTTGTTGTGTCTTAGATTGCAATTTCGACTTCAATGAGGAAATGTCGGATGTCTAGCGATAACATGACTCGCAAGCCGATCATCGGAATTAACTGCGACTACAAGGCGGCCGATCGCAACAAACCTGGCTTCGCGTACCTCGCAGCAGGTTACTTTCAGTCGATTGATTCAGCAGGGGGCATTCCGGTTGTCGTTCCGCCAATGGACGACGCTGATTCGATCGCACGAGTCCTCGACTTCGTCGATGGATTCATGATGATCGGTGGCGGAGACCTAGACCCACGTAACGACGGATTCATGCTTCACAGCAGTGTCCGGCCGATGGACCCCGTCCGCGAAACCAGCGACCGCCTCTTGATGGCGGAGATCGCCGAGCGACGTATCCCGTTGTTGGCAATCGGTGCTGGCATGCAACTGATGAATGTGCAGCAGGGTGGAAACCTGTTCTTGCACATCAAAGAAGACCTTCCCGAAGCCGTTCCTCACCTCGACCCACACGACCCCAACCACCGCCACACCCTGGAAGTGGTCAGCGATTCGCTGGTCGGACGTGTTTTTGGTGACGGTGAAATCCGTGTCAGCAGCCGCCATCACATGGCAATCGATGAAGTTGCTCCCGGATTCCGCGTCACCGCTCGCTGCCCCGATGGCGTGATCGAAGCCATCGAAAGCGAAATGATGGACTGGTTCGCCATCGGCACCCAGTTCCACCCCGAATGCGCCGCCGCTTCGGCACTCGACGTCCGTATCTTCGAAGATTCATCGAAGGCATCGTCGCTGGCAAAGCCGAAGAAGCAGACAGCCTGCGATTGGTCGCGTAAGACATCCGCACCAAGTCGAAACATAGCGAGTCCACTCGCTTGCAATCATCCAAAAACGGCCGGGCCTGCCACCAACAGACCCGGCCGTTTTTCGTTGGCCGGTGTGGCAAACCGGCACAATCACGCGGTCACCATTGCTCAACCAAACGGTTCCAGCCATAATCGCCGCCGTGAGGAACGAGCGGCATTCACCTCTAGCGATTGTCCGCTTTGAGTTATCTGATTCGAATTCTGGTCCGAGACGGTCGAACACGGCAGAGCCTGCTATGGCTGCTTCTGCTTTCGATCGTCATTGCGCTGACCGGGTTCATCTCTCAACCGCCGCTCTCGAACACCTCCAACCAAACGGCGGAACGGTTCCCCTGTGAATCCTGTGCTTGCGGTTGCCCCTCGGCAGAACACTGCTGGGATCGCTGCTGCTGCCACACCGATCAGGAAAAACTGCAGTGGGCTCGCGAAAATGGTGTCACGCCGCCTCAGTTCCTTGTCGATCGCGTTGCCAACGCCTGTGACACGGCCCCGGCGAAAACAAGCTGCTGCCACTGCTCGCACCGCGACCGAAACAACGCGGTCTCGAAGACAACCAAACCGACCGTTGCCACAGGATCTAAAACACTGATCTTTTGGAAAGCGGCCGAGTGCCGTGGCCTGACCTACATCTGGTCGTTGCTTGCTGCCGCCTACGTCTCACCCATGCATCGCGTCATCCTTACCGAACCGCTGTTGATCGACCGCCTCGGTTCATTTGACGAAACCGCGATCTCGATGCGAACGCCTCCCGAACCGCCGGTTCCTTAGGCCTCTTATCCGCGCAGACCTGACTGCGTTTCATTGATCTATCCGCCCCGATTGCCAGCGTGATTGAAACGCCCGGCTCTCGGTCCGCATGCGTTCGCGCACTCGACACCGCTTCCACCGTCGAAGAACGGCGACAGCTCGTTCCTCACAACAACGTGTTTCTCGTCTCTTTGGCGGGGAAGCGACCTCGACCGTCCCACCGACGCCTGCCCACACAACAAACAATTCGGCTCCGAAAACGATTCGAAAGCTGGCGGGCTAGCGGTGCGCGCACACGCCGAACACTCCACAACCAAACCCATCATCTTTCCCGTGAATCAACAAACACACGCCTACCACCGTTCCGCATTTACACTCGTCGAGTTGCTGGTCGTGATCGCGATCATCGGCATCCTTGTCGGCCTACTGCTTCCCGCCGTCCAAGCCGCTCGCGAAGCGGCGCGTCGGATGAGCTGCGGAAACAATTTTCGACAAATCGGACTCGCACTGCACAACTACGAATCGGCATACAAGATGTTGCCGCCTGCAGGGCGACGCGACGAAGACTTCTCTGTCCAAGCTCGGATCCTGCCATTCATCGAACAATCGGGTTTGGATGCACAGCTTCACTTCGACGTCCCGGCATTCACAGGTGGCTGGTCTGGCAAGTCACCTCATCCGAGCAACGCGGAAGCATTTTCAAAAGTCATCCCGACTTACCTCTGCCCCAGTGATCCCGCGCAGTCACAAACAATCGTCTCCGTCGGCGGGGAAAACTTCACCTATGGCGGCGTAAATTACATGGCCAGCTTCGGCAGCAACCGCGACCAGAATTACGACTTCCGCTGGAAAACCGATGGGCTGTTCTTTGAGCCCTATGGCGTTCGATTCAATCATGTCTTAGACGGTCTTTCGAATACCGCGATGATGAGCGAAACGGTCCGCAGCGAAGGCCCCGATCAAACGATGGAAGCGGGCGAACTTCCTCGACGACCTTACACGTTGACGCTAAACGGGTCCTCCGGAGTTGGCACGTCGCTGGGCTCCAAGCCAGGCATGGAAGCGACTGGCGGACCATGGACCGCGTACGTGAATTCGGCGGGAATGATCGCCAACCCAGACGTCAACGCTTTCTGGAACACCTTCACCAATTGGCGAGGCGGTTCAAGTCCCGCGATCCGAGGACGAGGGATGAGCTGGGCGTTTACCGGAGCCATCAATTCGCTCACCAATGGCTACTTGCCACCAAACAGCCACACTCCCGACATCGTCACTCACTGGACGGGATACTTTGCACCGCGCAGCTATCACAGCGGAGGCGCGCATCTGTTGTTTGCTGATGGCTCAATTCATTTTTTGAGCGACAGCACCGATACCGAAATGCACCGCAACCTGCACAGTGCGAACGGACGCGAAGTGATCGAGGGATTGAACCTATGATCGCTTCGAATACGACAAACGCCCCGGCCGAACAACCAGCGATGCCTGATCGAAAACGTTGGCCGAACTATGGCACGATTTGGCGTTGGCACTTTTATGCAGGACTGTTCTGCATTCCATTCGTGATGATCCTGTCAGTGACAGGAACGATCTTTTTGTTTCGGCCTCAGATCGAAGCCTGGGAAGAACGCGAATTCGATCGACTGCCCGGCGGTCAACAAGCGATAGCCTATGCCGATCAGGTACGGAGTGCCCAAACACAAACGGGCGGCTGGCTTGCCGCATTGGAAGTGGCCAGTGAACCGGCGACACCGTCAGGTTCAGTGTCAGCAACACGTGTGGTTGTCGAATCGAAAGGTAAACGGCTGCGCTCGTACGTCGAACCGGCAAGCGGCGAAGTCTTACGCGTGATCGATGATTCCGAGCGTTTCATCCGCTGGATCCGAAGCATTCATGGCGAACTGCTGCTGGGCAAACGAGGCTCGTACTTGGTGGAGCTTGCCGCCAGTTGGACCATCGTGATGGTGGTCACGGGCATCGCATTGTGGATGCCCAAAGGTGCTCGAATCGCTGGCGTGTTCTATCCACGATTGAGCCGCCAAGGCAAAGTGTTTTGGAAAGATCTGCACAGCGTGATTGGATTCTGGAGCTCGGGTTTGATCGTTTTCCTGATTGCGACCGGGCTCCCTTGGTCGACCTTCTGGGGCGACTACTTCAAATCCGCACGTCGCTGGACTGGTACAGCGGTTGCAAAACAAAGTTGGGAGGGCGGCCACGAAGGTCACGAAATCCATCAACACAGCCCCAATTCTCCGGAAAAGCCAGAGGCCAAGCCACAACGCAAACCGGCATGGAGAAAGTCTGCGGTCGATCCATCAACCTATGACTTACAACAAATCGACGTGGTCGCTGATTACGCCAAGACCCTAAATTGGTTGCCGCCGATAGAAATCAATCCGCCAGAGGACGGCAGTGCGATCTGGACGATCCAGTCAACGACGGCGAATCGACCATTTCGCCAATCGCTTCAGTACGACGCGATTGAAAACCGGGTGGTCGAGCACGAAACCTTTGCCGACAAGCACTGGGTTGATCAAGTCGTCGGCCAGGGAATCGCCTTGCACGAAGGCCAACGCTTGATCCACCTGCCGTACGGATGGATCAATCAAGCACTGGCTTTGTTTGCCACCAGTGCCCTGGTGATCCTAAGCGTCAGTGGCGTCAAACTTTGGTGGCGAAGACGCTCGCCATCGAACCGGCGTGTTGACAGACTGGGCTTATCGCCGCCTGCCAAACGTCAGCAGGTGTCCATCCCAACCGTCTCTGCGAAGCGATCGGCACTCGTGCTGCTGTTCGCGATCGGACTCGGTATCTACCTGCCGCTGTTCGGCGTTTCATTGATCATCGTTTTGATCTTGGACCAAATCGCGGCCAAATTCATGAAGCCCAAACTTGGTTTACCGAGCTGAACGGCGGGAACGTCGTCGAAGCAACACACCGCCGCTCACCATGCCGATCGCTGCAATGCACGAAGGCTCGGGCACGGCGGTGATGTTGATTCGCAATCTGCCAAAAGCCTTGGGGCCGCCAAACGGAAGCTCATCAGTTTGTTGCTGATAGGCGCCCTGCCAAAACGATACGTCGATTCTTTCTAAATCGTCCTGGCTGTCGTAAGCAATGTCGTGAATGGTAAATCCGAAAATTGCTTCACTTAGCCCTGACCCCTTTGCGGAAAAATCAAGACTTGCGCCATTCGACAAAAACGTGCGTGTGCCCTCAAATGAATCGCCGGCCTGCAACAATTCGCCGTCATCCGAATTGAGCGAGAGCAGATAGAAATCTCCCGGTGAACTGTCCTCAAAGATCTGCACATCGATCGAATGATCATTTCGCACATAGGTGTTGAACGTTGCGATGTCGTCGCCCACCACCTCTGTCTCGCCATTGGTCAC
This sequence comes from Rhodopirellula sp. MGV, assembly GCF_002251265.1. Lineage (NCBI taxonomy): Bacteria > Pseudomonadati > Planctomycetota > Planctomycetia > Pirellulales > Pirellulaceae > Rhodopirellula > Rhodopirellula sp. MGV. The sequence continues at coordinate 36,128 of NZ_NPDI01000004.1, forward strand.
AAATTCTCCCGAGTGGCCGCGATACACCAAGCCAGTCGAACCGGAAAAAACCGGCAAAGCATCGAAAGGATCGTCGTAGTATTCCGTCACTTCAAAAACGGGTGCGTCCGAAGCAAATATCGTTGAAGTGCCTTGTGGATAGGCCGCACTGATTGATGCTCCCACATAGCCGCTACCACGATAAATCGCTTCGCGTACTTCATTCGTAACATCCATCGAAATGCTCAACCCCGATTCCGTGTTCGATTCGTAGCTGTGGCTTGGATAGAGACGATTAGGGTCGCGGATTGACGGGTTGCTCAAATCATTGGTATCGACGACACCGTCCGCTTCGTAAAACAATACGTTCAATCCACGTGTCCCCGGCGGATCTTGTGCCACACCAGTCACGTTCGCGCGAAACTCTGCTGCAAAGATTCCGTCAGCATTCAAGCCATCAAGCGAATATTCCGACAACGCCGCTCCGACTCGATTCTCACTGTCGCCAGCGAAAGTCGCCCGTGAAAAGATGTTTGCGTCGGTCGTGAAAACGGGTATCAGAGGATCCTGATCAAGATCCAAATCAACACCTTTGAAATCAGTCCGCTCAAGAGTGACCGACTGTGCCATTGCAATCGAAGAAGTGGCACAGAGCCACGCCATCACTGAGATCAAGCCCCAACGCACCTGCTGATACAACGTCGCCATAACCGCCTCTACTAGATTCGTGCACCACTTAATCAACCTGTGGCGATGATAGTCGAAGACGTTTGGGCTCTGGCTAGAGCACCGATCAGATTGGCGTTCCTTCGCAACGCTTTCTCATCGGTCGATCCAAGTCGGGTCGAATACATCTTCAGCGTGACGTTGTCACGCCGAAGATATTCGTGGTGGCGTCAGTGCTACTTCACCACAAAGTTGACCAAGCGTCCGGGGACGGCGATCTTTTTGACGATCGTCTTGTCACCCAAAAATGATTGGACACGTTCATCGGCCAATGCGATTTCCATCATCTGATCTGGCTTGGCGTCCGGCGCGATCTGAATCTTGGTTTTCACTTTGCCGTTGAATTGCACCGGCACTTCAATCGACTTCTGAACCAATGCGGCTTCGTCCCACGCTGGCCACGATTGCTTGGCGATCGATTCCTTTTCGCCAAGGATGCTCCAAAGCTCTTCGCAAAGGTGCGGCGCGTACGGCGAAAGCAAAATCAGGAACGTCTTCATCGCTTCGGTGGGACGTGATTCGCTACGGGTGAAGAAGTTCGTGAACTCCATCATGCGAGCGATCGCGGTGTTGAAGCTCATCTCGTCGGTGTCTTGCGTGACCTTTTTGATCGTCGCGTGCAGCATCCGAGCTTGTTCTTCGTCGCAGGCTGATCGGTCAAAGCCGGCTGCATCACCAAGTCATCTTCGTTGTCATCAACCACCATTCGCCAGACACGATCCAAGAAGCTGCGAACGCCACCGACACCGTCCATCGACCATGGCTTGGTCGCTTCGAGCGGCCCCATGAACATCTCGTACAAACGCAACGCGTCGGCGCCGTATTCTTTCACGACGACGTCAGGGTTCACGACGTTGCCACGGCTCTTGGACATTTTGTGTGCGCGGCTTTCGACACGGACTTTCGGATCGGCGACCAAGACAAATGACTCGCCCTTCTTTTGCACCGCGTCCTCGGGAACCGGGCGGCTGGTGACCGCACGACCGTCTTTGCTTTGGCGTCCGCCTTCGGCCGATTTACGAACGTCCTTTGCGGAAACCACGTTGTCGTCTTCGTCGTAGTACGCGGAGTACTCGACCTCGCCCAAGATCATCCCTTGGTTGACAAGTTTGCCAAAAGGCTCAGGCGTTGACACGTGGCCGCGGTCGAACAACACCTTGTGCCAGAATCGCGAATACAGCAGGTGCAACACCGCGTGTTCGGCACCACCGACGTACAAGTCGACTGGCATCCATTTCGATTCCAATTCGGGATCGACCAAGGCAGTTTCATTTTTCGGATCGATGTATCGCAGGTAATACCAGCACGACCCTGCCCACTGCGGCATGGTGTTGGTTTCACGACGATACTTGACGCCATCGATCGTCACGTACAACCAATCGTCGTCCGCCTTGGCCAATGGTGGCTCGGGACGGCCGTGCGGCTTGAAGTCTTCTAGCTCTGGCAAACGCACCGGCAGTTCGCTCGGATCGACACCTCGCATCCGACCGGTTGGATTGCCATCGCTGTCCAGTTCGTGCAACACCGGGAACGGCTCGCCCCAGAATCGCTGGCGGCTGAACAACCAATCGCGAAGCTTGTAATTGACGGCGCCTTTGCCGATGCCTTGTTCGGACAACGATGACGTGATCGCGGCTTTGACGTCGTTGGTTTCTTGCCCATCAAAAGGCCCGCTGTTGATCGCGTTGCCGACGGCTTCGAAGCAGGCCTTGCCGGCCAAGATTTCGTCACGGTTTTCCAAGTCCGCCGGTGGATCCACAACTGCGATCACGGGCAAATCATAGGTCACCGCGAATTGAAAGTCGCGTCCGTCGTGTGCGGGTACCGCCATGATCGCGCCCGTTCCGTAGCCCGCCAAGACATAGTCGGCGACCCAAACCGGGATCGGCTTGCCGTTGACCGGATTGATCGCATGAGCTCCTGTGAAGACGCCCGTTTTTTCTCGGTCGCCTTCGGTGCGTTCGCGATCGGATTTGAACGAGGCTTTTTCGCAATACTCGCGGACGGCCGCCGATTGCGCGTCGCTGGTCAACTGATCCAACATCGGATGTTCGGGCGACACGACCATGTAGGTCGCGCCGTAGAGCGTGTCGGGACGCGTCGTATAAACACGCAACGCGCTGGCACCGGGTGCTGCCGGAAAACCGCTCGCCGCTCGTTCGCTTTTCCATGCATCGTACTGGTCGCTTTCGCCAACATAGAAATCGACTTCCGCACCGGTGCTACGGCCGATCCAGTCCGATTGCAATTTTTTGATTCCGACCGGCCACTCAAGTTCGTCGAGACCTTCCAACAGTCGCTCGGCGTAATCGGTGATTCGCAACATCCACTGGCGCAGCGGAATACGTTTGACGGGGTGGCCGCCGACTTCGCTCTTGCCATCGACAACTTCTTCGTTTGCCAACACCGTGCCAAGGTTCGGGCACCAGTTGACCAGCGCGTCATCCAGGTACGCCAAACGATGTGAATCGACAAAGCTGGCGATCGCCAATTCGCCTTCCGCTTTGATGGCGTCGGGAATCGGCAATTCGCTGATCGGGCGCCCCTTTTGCTGGTCGTGATCGAACCAAGTATCGAACAGCACCAAAAAGATAAACTGCGTCCAGCGAAAGTAGTCTTCGTCGGTCGTCGCCAACACGCGATCCCAGTCGTAGCTGAATCCCAGCATTTTTAACTGGCGTGTGAAGTTGTCGATGTTCCGCTGTGTCTGAATCCGAGGGTGCTCGCCGGTGCGGATTGCGTGCTCTTCGGCTGGCAGACCGAACGCATCAAACCCCATCGGGTGAAGGACGCCTTCTCCCCGCATACGGGCAAATCGCGACACGATATCCGTCGCGGTGTAGCCCTCGGGGTGCCCGACGTGCAAACCGTCGCCGCTTGGATACGGGAACATGTCCAGGACGTAGCGTTTATTCGCACCAGGGTTCTCTGGCGTAGCGAAAGTCTTGTTTTCGTCCCAGTAGGCTTGCCAACGGGGTTCGATTTCGGAGGGGTTGTAGCGTGGCATATCAAAGTGACGTTAAATGTGGCGATAGGTCGATTGGCGGCCTATTCGCGATGTTCGGTTGGGTCCGGCGGCGACGATTCTAGGAAAAACGTGAAGACGCAATAAGCCGACAGCATGGCGAAACTGTACTTTTACTATTCAACGATGAACGCGGGGAAGTCGACGATCCTGCTGCAATGCAGCTACAACTACCAGGAACGAGGCATGCAAACCCTGATCCTGCTGCCGGAAATCGACACTCGCGACAAACCAGGCATGGTCACCAGTCGGATCGGATTGGCCGCCAAAGCGATCACCTTCACCACCGCCGACAACCTACTTTCGCTCGTCAAATCCCGTCATGAACAGTCGAATTTGGACTGTATCTTGGTCGACGAAGCCCAGTTTTTGACCAAATTACAAGTCCGTCAACTGAGCGATGTTTGTGACCGATTGAACATTCCCGTGATGGCGTACGGATTGAGGACCGATTTCCAGGGGAATTTGTTCACCGGCAGTGAAGTCCTGCTCGCCTGGGCTGACACGCTTTCTGAAATCAAGACGATCTGCCACTGCGGACGTAAAGCGACGATGGTGCTGCGTGTGGACGACCAAGGTCGCCCGATCAAAGAAGGTCAGCAGATCCAAATCGGCGGCAACGAACGCTATGTCTCCGTTTGCCGCCTGCATTTCAAAGAAGGCATGTGCGAACGCACCCCAGACGAACTCCCTTTCCTCGACGACATCGATTTGCCCCCTCGCTAGCACGAGCAAGACGGCAACGCTGCGTTTCCAACGCGCGTGAAATCTACATCAGCTCGTCGAGTACGAGATGCTCCGCTTCTGGCAACACATCGTCTTCCGACTCGGCGCTGTCCGCAAATGGCGGATCTGGTTTGCCGAATAACCACAGCACCTCGATCACACCGGTCGGTTCAGCAATCAACAGCTTTTCGCTATCGGGGCTGAATTCGATTGACATCACTCTCGATTTGCGTGGACCAATCGAAACCAGCTCCAGCCCACTGGCCGTGTCCCAAATGCGAATCATATGATCTTCACCAACGGTCGCGAGGCGTGTGCCGTCGGTGTTGCTATCGACCTTCGTGACTGGCGAAGCGCTGACCATCAGCTTGGCGACGTTGGCAAAACCTGACTCTTTCGCCCTCCGTTCAGTCAACCGCGGCAAATCCCAAAGTCTGCAGACGCCATCGCGACCCACCGTCGCTATTCGGTCGTTCCCAACCAGCGTCATGTCCAAAACGGCTCCGCGATGCCCGTCGAAGGAATGCACTGAATCATGGACCGCTTTGATCGCAGCTTCTTCGTTCTTGACCTGATCGGATGGACGCGTCTGCTTGTCAGCGGATTCCTTCGCTGCGATCGGTGAACCACCAGAATCACTGACGTTTGCCGGAGTCATCGTTGTCGGTTTCGAGTTCGCCGCCGAGCCCTCCCCGTGCGCTTGACGCATTTGAATTTGGGCAATTTTGGCAATCATCCCGGGCCAGTTTAATGGCATCGACAACAACGTCCCGTTGTCTGTGCCCATCAGCATCCATTGTTGGTCCCGAGAGAGCTCGATCGATTCGATCGCGTCTTTTTGGTTCAAATGCAGTTCTGCCGGTGCTTCAGGCCGCTGTAAATCAAACAGGTACAAACTCGTCTGACGGTTTTCGGCGATGGCCTGTGGCGAACGCGGTTTAAGCAGCTTGACCGGTTTGATCAATCGCGTCGTCGCCGCGATCAAGAATCGATCGTTGACCAAACAGGCGGCGGTGAAGGCAACTCGTCGCCCCGCAGGTGCATCCAATTGATGCGATGGAGTTGGCGAGCCCGGTTTCAAAACGAAAATTCGATCGCCACATACAGCGGCAAACTGCATATTCCCCGATGTCGAAAGCGGGAACGACGACGAAGCAAACTGCTTGGCTTGGCGAACGGACCGATGATCAACGGCAATGCTTTCGAACGCCCGTGGCTGGTAGCCAGGCAACGGGCTTTTGCGATGACTGTTACTGAGCACAACGATTCGGTCATCCGAATCCCAGTTCGCATCAAACAGACTCTGTGTGGGCAATTCGATCGAATCGATGGTCTGATGTTCTTCGTGCCCCCACTGGATCACATTACCGTCGTCCCCGCCAGAAACCAAATAGGCGAGTTTGTAGTGCAAACGCTCCTCACGTCCTTTCACCACGGGCGGCGGGATGTAAACCATGTCGCGCGCTGCCGATTCGTGACCATAGTAATCTTTGACATGCCGCACCAACTCAGCCGGACGATGCTCGATCACAGGTAAGTTGTTCTGTGAAGTTGATTCCGCTGACTGTTGCGACGCGCTGGCCGCTTGCGGGCTGTTCGATTTGACGCCGGATTCTGGAACGTCGTTTTCGTTGGTTTGAGTTAGCGCGGGCTGCTCCACCGGAATTGGCACAGGCGCACCGATATTCCATCGCGAGACACCGCCATTGACGGTGGTCACGGCTAGCTCTCGACCGCTCGGAGAAAACCGTACTTGAGTGATCGGTATTCGGCCCACGCGGAACTGACTGAGTGACTTGGGCAAATCATTATCAAGCGAGCGGAGGAATACAGTGCCTGCTTCATCACACCACGCGATCCGCTGAGTCCCGGCGTGATAATCCAGCCCCGTCATCGCCGCGCCCCGCCAAATCATTTTGACCGATCGCATCGATTCCTTTTCAAAGTTCCATCGCTGCACCAAACCGATGTCGCTGTGATTCAACAGTTGCCCGGCCGCCGCGCGGGCCCCACGAGTGGTGTAGAACTCAGATGCACTTGTAAAAACGAGCGATGTGATCGCGGGACGCTCCCAGCGGCTCGAATCACGTTTTTCGAATGCGTTGCGATCGGACAGGTCATAGCGAGTCATCCAACTGGATGTATCTGCGGCTCGCTGGGCTGTCGCCTGAGCACCACCAGCGACGACCAAGTGCTTCGAATCGGTAGAGAACCCGACCGCGTAAGCGTTTGTATGAGTCGGATGTTCTAGAAACTGAGACAACTCGTTTTCGTCCAGATCCCAAACCCGAACATCGCCGTCCAGGTCGGCCCATGCCAACCAACGATTATCGGGACTGACCGCCAAGTCAGTGATCTCGAACACGCCGCTGTACATGACAACCGGCGTATCGATCCGTGCACGGTTTTGCGGCGATCGCAAGAACATCGATTTTTGCGGCGGTAGTTTCCAGCGGAGCAACTTTCCGTCTTCGGATCCCGCAAAGATTTGCTTGCGTCCCAATGCGATCGCGAGCGCATTAATCGGAGCACCTAAGTCTTTCGATGCGTTGCCATCCAGGATGACATGCGATGGTGAGTGCGACACCATGTTGAGTAGATCCCATTCCCATTGCCTAGCGGCAGGAGGAATGTCACGCAGCAGTGCCAGGCCGCGGCTTCGGTCACCGCTAGAAATCTCCTGTGATGCGCGAGCGAGCTGAACCATGTAGCGTTCGCTCACCAGTTCACGTTTTTCGTCGGTTTCCTCAATCAACTTGTCGGCCAATCGGTTTTGCCGAAATTGCGACACTCCCAAGAAAATCGCCAGCATAAGGATTAACGGAATCATCGCTCCCAAAAGCGATGCGACCGGGTGCAATCGCATCCAGACACGAATGTTTTCCGAGACCGAAACCTTGCGAGCTTTGATCGGCTCGCGGCGACGAAATCGAATCAAGTCATCTCGCAAATCCGCCGCCGTTCGATAGCGTGCGGCTGGATTCTTTGCCAAGCAGCGTAACGTGATGGTTTCCAAATCGCGTGGAACGCCAGCGCGACGCGATCGTGGCGGCACCGGGATCGAGGTCTTGCTGGCCTGCAAAACTTCACGCGCTTTGCCGACGAAGGGCGGTGCGCCGGTCAGCATTTCATAAAGAATCACGCCGAGTGCGTAGATGTCCGTCGGCGGCTTGTTGGAGTTTTCACCGCCCTCGGCTTGCTCCGGACTCATGTACGCTGGCGTCCCCAGCACGGTCCCTTCGCTGGTTAAACCGTTGGACAACTGTGGGTAACTTGCCAAACCGAAGTCCAACACCATTGGACGATTCTTGTCCAGCATCACGTTGGCAGGCTTCACATCACGATGCACGATCCCGCATTCATGTGCTGTTGAGACGGCGTCAGCGATCTGCGTCATCCAATCCGCCGCTAAATCGAAATCCAGCGGGCCGTGTTCTTTTAAGTACTTCGCCAAAGAGGGCCCGTCGATCCATTGCTGAATCAGGATCGGTAAGCCGTCTTCGATCAGGACTTCGTGTACTTGAACGACGTTGGGGTGACTAATTGCGGCGGCGGCGCGAGCTTCGGTTTGAAACCTTGCGGCGTTCGTCTCGCTCATCACCCGCGTTGCGTGCGGGACCTTAAGTGCAACCCAACGCGCCAAGCGGGCGTCACGCGCACACCACACGCTTCCGGTCGCACCGGTTCCTAATCGCTTGCGAATTTCGAACCTTCCCAACCAGACCTTGTTCGAATCCAAAGTCGCCAATTCGGCCAAGCGACTCTGCTTGGGCAAACGACGACTGCCGACTTCTCCCGGCGAAGCGGTAACGGTCTGCTCGCGTGTTTCTTTTGCGTCGCGATAGGCCGCATCGATCGCGTCGAGCTCTTGCATCAATTGCTCACGCCAACCGACAGGTACCCCGGCCAAGAATGGCGCGCGTTCGGCGCGGCCTTCTTGTAAGGACGCTTCGTAGGCATCGCACAATCGATCGATGGTGATCCACTTCTCGCGGGAATCGCCGGCCGATTGATTGGTAGGCTCAGGCTCGCCGCTGTTCATCGGCATTCTCCAAAATCGGATTCCACAACCGCCGGATCAAGTTCAGCTTTCGCTCAACCGTTCGGGTGGCACATCCGAGTTGGGACGCGATCTCTTCGTTGGTGAACCCATGCAACTTCAACGAGACAATGCCTCGCAATGTTGCTTCAGAGAGTTCTTCCAAAAAACGTTCCACGACTTCGTTGGACGCTGCCTCTTCATCGCTGCTGAGTTGATTCCGATCACTCACAGCATCCATCGGATACTCTTCGCGCCGTCCGACACCGCCACGATCATCCAAGCGACGACGCAGTGCGGTCTCCCCGGATTCCCCCAAGCCCAAACGGTCACTGGCGGTTCTTGTCGTGCCGTTCGCCGACATTTGACAAGTACTCGCGTTGGCGTTTGCCTTGTTTGCCCGCCGTGCCCCCTCGCCACCGCGACAGAGCGCGTTGTCATAGCGAACCGAATCGATCGCCTTGTTACGGGTCAGCCGCGCCAAAATCGCCCAAGCTTGCCCGCCGGTCACCAACGCATCCAATTGCCCCGTTTCGATGCGATCGAAGAAACTCCGAAAGGCACTTTGGGCGACATCTTCTTCGTCAGCCAACCCACCACCCGGACTCAGTCGCCCACGGGCGATCTTTTCCACCGGCGCTCGGTAACGACGATAAAGCTCTGCAGCCGCTGCTTGTCGTTCGTCTTCTGTGATCGCCTGACGTAGACGATCCAGAATCAATGTGATTGATCTATCAGACATCGATTTCAAGGCGGGAGAGAAGAAGTGGTCGGATTTCTCAGCGCCGAGCCGCCAGCCCTCGACCCTCTGATTTTGACATAAACACCCACTTAATGTCAAAGAATTCGACGTTCACATCGCGCGTTTCGCAGACTCTCTTGACATCGGGAGTGCGTATCCATGCAACCGATTACGCACTCTTGCAGACGTCTGCACAAAACGGCACTATCGAAATAGCTCGAATGGATTCCAAGTGACAGAAGCTGTCGCAGAACGCTTTTTTGTCGCGACAGCAGCGGACGCGATGAAGCCTTCACTTGGTTGCTTGCAAACGAACAACCAAGTTTGCCCGTTGTCCAACTTTGGATCGAGGAACCGGATCGTTGGCTGATCCGATTCGATTGACTCGAAAGCGAAGTCAGCCAGCGGCGTATGCAGCCCAGTCCCGATCGCTTTGATAAACGCCTCTTTCAGCGTCCAGATCTTCAAGAAGTAAAACTTCTGCTGCTCGGCAGGTCGTGTTCTTAGGAACTCGATTTCGGGCAGCGCGAAGTAACGGTCAGCCACCTCGGTTGTGGTGCGTCGATGAAGTGATTCAACATCAACACCGACGGAGTCAACACCTTCGCTAGCGACGCCGCATAGCACCATTCCGTCGGTGTGGGCGATATTAAAAGGACGTCTGACCGATTCGGGATACTCGACCTGGGGTTTGCCGTGTGCGCCGATACCAAACCGGATCGCCTGGGGGGCAAACTCTTCGGTACACAACAAACGCCTTGCCATCGCACGACCGACGACATGCTGGTTGCGACTCCGAACCAAACGAAAACGGTCCGCGTCTCGCAACTCGTCGGCTGCCAAACACTTCTCGCATTCCTTCTCGAAAGGGCCACGTCGTTCGCTGTCAGCAGGCGCATGCCAAACATCCAATGTCACATCAGTTGACTCGGATTGCTGAAGCGAAGACATGATTCAATGATGGATTGCTGAATCGATAGTGCAGTTAGGAGCGGGCCAACAACCCTGTTGTCGTTTCGCGATCAAGCCCCGCTTCTGGCGCGGCCATGCGGATCATCGTTGGGCGAAGTTCACCGGCGAGATAAAACGACCCACACACAATCACCGTCCCGCCTGCGGCATGCCCCAACGCGAGTTGCAATGCGGAGTCGGGCATTAACTCCGCTTGAAGATTCTCGGGTCGGACACCTGCATCACGGAACGCCGACACCACCGCATCGACCGACAAAGCTCGCGGGTTGGTGCAGTACTGTGTACCGATGACTTGATCAGCGATCGTTGCCAGCTGTGCTGCCATCGAAGCGACGTCTTTGTCCCGACTGGTCCCAAAGACGACCACGACGGGCTGCCTGAAAATGACCTCGTCACGATCACTTTGAATTCGAGAACGGACAGCACGACACAACGCACCGACCGAGTCGGGATTATGTGCTGTATCGAGCACCAATCGCGTTCCATGATCCTTCAATTGGAAACACTCTAAACGGCCATCGCAGCATACCGTCACCAATCCTTTCTCGATTGCTGCCTGATCGACGCGGTGCTTCAGGAGTGGCAATGAGTTTTGAGTCGCCTGGTCAAGCAAGCGACAAATGGTGATTGCCGCTGACGCATTGTCTGCTTGATGATTGCCAATCAATGGCAAGCGAACGTCGAGTTGTGATGCGGCGATTGACCCTTCCGTTCGATAGCGAAATTGAATCCCCGCTTCGGTTTCGACAATGTCCTCGGCCTGATAATCGCATTGGAACTGAAACAGTTCGCATTGCCGCTGCTTCGCGATTTCGTGGACGACCTGCCTCGCATCAGGGTCGCGAACGCCACAGACAGCGGGAACGCCAGACTTGAAAATCCCAGCTTTCTCGGCGGCGATCTCTTGGACCGTTTCGCCAAGGACGTGTTGGTGATCGAGTCCGATCGAGGTGACAGCCGTCACAGAACTTTGGCAGACATTGGTACTATCCAGCCGCCCGCCCAAGCCCACTTCGAGAACGATCGCATCACAACGCTGTTGATGGAAATAGAGCACTGCCATTGCAGTGGTCAGCTCGAAGAACGAAACGCACTGACCTCTCGCATCCATGGCCTCGACCACGGGGCGAACGCAGCCCACCAGGTCCACCAATTGCTGGTCAGTACAGGGAACGCCGTCAATACGAAAACGTTCATTCAAATGGGTCAGGTGCGGCGACGTGTAGAGACCGACCCGATTCCCGGCCGAGGTCAGAATTGAACTGACCATTGTCGACGTCGAACCTTTGCCTTTGGTGCCTGCGATATGGACCAGCGGAGTCGCGGCCGCTTGGTCGTCTGAACCGTTGACTCGATAGCTCGGATGCAGGTACCGGCTTAACCCCAGCTTTGTGAACAGCTCGGCGGTTCGGTCGAGCCGAAACACGGGTGGACCGCTGTGGGTCGCTTGCCGCTCGTAGTCGATCCTTCCATAGAGGTATTCGACAGCTTGGGCGTAGGCCGTCGATTCAAACTCGGTCGGCGAAACGCTGGAAGTAGGGTTGGTATTTAATCCGGACACGTCGTTCGATCCGACCACATCATTCATTTCGGGCACGTCAGCGGCATTGTGGCAAGAAGACTGCGATTTTGGCAACGACCGATCTGATTCGAATCACCGCCTGAGCGTTGAAATCCCCTTCTGGGCCAGCTCACCAGCCGCTACGGCGGGCAGGCTCGCGTCCGCTACCGTGAACGTGAAATACCACGGGCGGGCCAAAATGGTGCAGGCAGCCCGCTCCGACGCCGCACGAACATCGACGGCTGCAATCATTGCCCCCTGCCGCAGAATTTGGCATGGAAAATGTTCGAACCGGTTTCGGGTGGCTCGCGTAGCGTAACAATCCTCGATTATCCACTGGAATTCTTACTCTCCTCTGATACGGAACGCTGTTCGTGGACACCGATTCAACAGCTGTCGCAAGCACCACCGGGGCTGGCGTCGAAAATGCAAACGCCCCCGCGGCAAGCCAGCCCACCAGTAGCGACGTCGTTATCGAAACTCGCAACCTGAACAAGATTTACAAGGATTTCTGGGGCCGAAAGAAGGTCCACGCAGTCAAATCGCTTGATATCGAAGTCCGCAAAGGCGAGATCTTTGGGTTGCTGGGCCCCAACGGTAGCGGCAAGTCGACGACGATTAAATTGATCCTGGGGTTGCTCTTCCCCACCAGCGGACGTGTGCTGGTATTTGACAAAGACGCGACAGAAACCAAAAAGAACGAACGTATCGGTTATCTGCCCGAAGAGTCGTACCTGTACCAGTTCCTCAACGCCGAGGAGACACTGGATTTCTACGGACGGCTGTTTGACATGTCCGGAACGCAGCGTCGCGAGCGAGTCAACGAGCTCTTGTCGCTGGTCGGGTTGCAAGCCGCACGTCACCGCCAACTGCGCGAATACAGTAAGGGGATGCGACGCCGGGTCGGTCTGGCCCAAGCCCTGATCAACGACCCCGACCTGGTCTTGCTTGACGAACCGACCACGGGCTTGGACCCGATCGGGATCCGCGAGATGAAGGACCTGATTTTGGCCCTTCGTGATCAAGGCAAGACCGTTCTGTTGTGCAGCCACCAACTTGGCGACGTACAAGACGTTTGTGACCGCGTCGCGATTCTGCACCAAGGCGAACTAAAAGAACTCGGCCGCGTCAGCGACTTGTTGAAGGTCCGCGACATCACCGAAGTCCACGCGACCGGCCTGAGCGAAGAAGCCAAACAAGAGATCCGCGATGTCATCGCCCGCCACGGCGGCGACCTGAAATCGATGGACAACCCAACCGCCACGATGGAAGACCTGTTCCTTGACATCGTTCGCGAAAGTGAGGCCCGCCCCGGTGCTCGGCGTGTTTCCGCTTCAGCGGCAGAGCAATCTGAAGCGGCCGAAGGGCAAGGGGAATAGTGACCAGTCATGAAATTACAACCTGATGATTTCTGGACATTCTCAGAATGGCTGATGCGTCCAGGCGCGTTCCTGGAAAGCGCTCTCCTGAAAGGCTGCGTGCTGATCGTGTTGGCGATCGTGCTGGGCGTACTGGTGGGCTACATCATTTCGTCAGCCCGCTATGGGCCGGGTGAAGGCTTTTACGCTGTCGCACGCGCGATCCGGGATTTCTTCCGATCGGATTTGCCTGGCACCAGCCCACGCCGTATCACCGCGCTCGCACGACTCGCATTTAAAGAGGCAATCCGCCGTAGGGTGCTGTTTGTCTTCGGCTTGTTCGTGGTCCTGCTGCTACTGGCGGGCTGGTTCCTTAACCCCGACAGTGACGACCCCGCGCGTCTGTATATCAGCTTTGTGCTGACGGCGACGAACTACTTGGTGCTCGCGCTTGCATTGTTTATCAGTGCGTTTTCACTGCCCCAAGATATCGAGTCGCGAACGATCTACACGATCGTGACGAAACCGGTTCGCTCCAGCGAGATCGTGCTGGGACGGATGCTCGGATTTATCGGCGTCGGCACCATGATGCTGGTACCGATGGGCGTATTGAGCTATCTGTTCGTTCGCCGAGGTCTCGACCACAGCCACGTCGAAGTGGTCGATGCGACACGCGACGAGAGCGGCGCTGTCACCGGTAAGACAGATTTTGTCCGCAAGCACGAACATGAGTTCACAATCGACTCGGGCGAATCCGTTGGCCTGACCGACTTTGATCGAGGACACCGCCACATCGTCACGCAGGTTGATGACCAAACGTTTGAAATCGGCCCTCCGATTCAACAACTGCGTGCCCGGATTCCCGTTTATGGCGAGATCCAGTTTTATGACCGTGCCGGTGCCCCAAAGGACGCCGGGATTGACGTCGGTGCCGAAAAGGCTGACGGCGGTTATGGGTCGGCCGGTATTTCGCGTCTGATCGGTGTGGCCCGCGGGCCACGTCGCTTGGAGCACGGTTATGTCGAAGGCGGAACACTCGGTATGGCCGAGTTCACGTTCGATAACGTAGTCGAATCGCTGTACCCCGATGGTATCCCCGTCGACCTTTCAGTGCGAGCGTACCGTTCGTACAAGGGTGACATCGAATCGGGAATCCGTGGTTCACTGACCATGAAAAACCCCGATACAGGTGCGGAGTCAAACCCGATCCCCTTCATCGTCGAAGAGTATCAAATCGACGAACGAACATTGCCGCTGAACATCGAAGGTACCGATGCCAACGGCGAAACCCGCGAACTGAATGTTTACCAAGACTTGGCCACCGAAGACGGCCGCATGCAGATCCTGCTTCGTTGCTTGGACCGCAGCCAATACCTGGGTGTGACCAAGAGTGGGGTTTACTTGCGTCCTGCCGAATCTTCTTTCGAGTGGAACTTGACCAAGGCTTACATCTCGATCTGGTTCCAGATGACGATGATCATCGCCTTCGGCGTGATGTTCAGCACGTTCCTGAGTGGACCGGTCGCGATGGTTGCGACCGCGGTTTGTGTCTTGATGGGTTTCTCCGCAGAAACGATCTATGACACCCGTTATTACATCGATTCGCCGATCGAACATGGTGGCGGTCCGATCGAATCGCTCGTCCGTCTGGTCAAACAGGATGCGATGACGACGCAGCTTGACGTCGAAGGTGTCGCTAACACGCTGATCAAATCCGCCGACGCGGGAATCGTGTACGCACTCGATGCCGTCGCGACCGCACTGCCCAACTTGCCGCGCATGGTCGGTACAGCCGAGTATGCTGCCAGTGGTGTGAACATCTTTGGCGCGGTCCTGGCCCGTCACGGTGTTGCGACACTGGGATATTGTTTATTGGCCTTCCTCATCAGTTACTTCTTTTTGAAATCTCGCGAGATCGCGGCATGAACCAGTCGACTGCTTTCCGTCGCAAGATCATTTATCTCGTCATCCTGGTTGCCACGTTGGTTCCGTTGTACTTGCTGGGTCGGCCGTCCGATGGGACGCCCGACTCTGGTGGGCAGTTGGCACTGATGCGGCAAAAATACGGGATCTCTGAAAGTGATCTTGGCGAAATCAGCCCCGCTAGTGAAACAATGAAACTCGCTTCGCTGGGGCTTCGTGGTGTCGCCGCGACGCTGCTGTGGGAAAAGGCCCACAAGTACCGTGTCGCCCACGAATGGGACCGCTTGAAGGCGTCTCTCAATAACATTGCACTGCTGCAACCACACTATGACAAAGTGTGGGAACACCAAGCACACAACTTGGCCTACAACGTTTCGATCGAATTCGACGACTATCGCCAACGCTACGAAATGGTCCGCGAAGGAACGGAGTTCCTCACGCGTGGTGTACGCCAAAACCGCAAAGCACCTCGCTTGATTTGGTACACCGGTTGGTTCTATGGCCAAAAAATTGGCATGTCCGATGAGCAGAAACAGTTCCGCCGACTGTTCTCGGAAGACAAAGTTCTGCACGCGTCACTGGCTAACGAAGGGATCGCCGTCGACAGCAACGAAGCCAAAGGCCCGGAACAAAAACCGGACAACTGGCTGGTCGGCCGCCTTTGGCTGAACCACGGTTACGACATCGTCGATGCGGGAGTCAAAATTCGTCGCCAGTCGCCGATCAACTTTTTCGAAACCGGCCCCAAATGGCTCTACAAGCACGCCGAGGCGATCGAAAAAGAAGGCGTCCTGGATGAACGTGCCGTTCGCGCCTACACCAAGGCTTCGGAAGGCTGGGAACAATTCGGACGTCGTAGTATCCCAACCAACGACGGATTCTCAATCAAACTCGGTTCGATCTTTGACTTGAACGAGCAGAAAAGCGAGAAGATGGACGAGTTCCGTAAGATCGCCGACGAGATCTACGAGGAAATGCGGAACGAGAAAATCGCCGCGCTTCCGATCGATGTCCGCAACGTTCTTGAAAAAGCCCCCGAGGAACGCACCGAAGCCGGCAAAGCAGCTTTGCCAGCCATCCTTGCCTCGGTTGAGCCCGATCGCGAAACCGTCCTGAAGCGGCTTCCACAAGCGGCCCAACTCACCGCGATCCAACTGATTGACGAGATCAAAGACCTCGATGAGCGAATTAAAAAGACAGACAGCTATCGACGTCAGATCAACTTCATCTACTGGGAAAGCTTGGCGATGGCCGAGCAAGAAGAACGGACCGTCGAAGCCCGACGCTTGATCTACGAGGCCGAAAAAGCCAACGCCGATGCCGAAATCTACTTGGCAATCGAAAAGTACAAGCAAGCCTTCGAGATCTGGGCCGAGATCTTCGACGATTACCCGATTCTGACGATCGATGATTCGGCCGAAGACCTCTTCATGTCCATCCGTCGCTACATGATCGCGATCGACTCCGAAGACCTTCCCGATGACTTTCCGTTGGCAACCTTCGCTCGCATGATGAACGTCGAAGGCGGGATTCAAAACGCAGAGGCCTACAAGCTTGTCCGTGAAGAGCAAGGCGACTTGGCGGCAAAGCGGAAGCAAGAACTGGCTGATGAGGAACGTGCTCGTGAGCTCGAAGCCCTCAAAGCAGCTGAAGAAGAAGCTGCCGCAGATTCTGACGCCGAAATGGTTGAAGAAGAACCAGCGACCGCCGAAGCCACCAACGAAGAATCTGTCGAGGCAACGGCTGATGCAGATCAAGCGGCCGAAGTGATGGAAGCTGAAACCGCGACCGAAGCAACTGCTGAGGACGCAACTGCGGACGACGCAACCACCGAGGAAGCGACTGCGACTGAGCCGGAGCAAACGGCAAGCGAAGAGCCGGCTACCGAGGCCGATTCAGAATCCGAGGATGAATCCGCCAGCGAAGCGCCGTCGAAAGACGAAGGCGAGTCCGAATCGGAATAGATCGGTTTAGCAACGCGAACGACGAAAGGCACAGGGCAAACTCCCTGTGCCTTTTTTGTTGACCTACGCCCACTCGCCACCGCCAAGTTCTGCGGACAACGCATCGATCGATTCGTTCAACCGCCCCATGAATTCCTTCTTCGGCAAACCGGACTCCAGCGGGCTTCCAAACACAATGTCACAAAGGAACGGGACTAAAATTGCCTCGCCCTTGGGCAATGCCTTGCCAAGCCCGCGCATGAAGACGGGAATCACGGGCACATCGGGGTGACGACGGGCCAAGTGTGCCACTCCCGTTTGAAAATCCATCATCGTCTCCGGTTCGCCACGCGTACCTTCCGGAAACAACAACACAATGTCCTCGTTGTCGAGCGAATCAGAGATCGCCTGCAGTGGGTGTCGCCCCTCGCGATCCCGTCCGACCTGATTCCGATCGATCGGAATGATACCGACGATGTTTCTGGCAAACCAACTTCGTATCGGCTTGGTCAAAAAGTAATCCGCTGCCGCCACCGGACGAACGTAACGCAACCGCTCAAGCCCGAGTACGTGCATCAAAGCGAACACATCCAAGTGACTGTTGTGGTTCGCAACGATGATCGCGGGACCTCGTGCGGGGATCCGTTCGCGGTGCCTCAAGTTGGTACCGAGGATGATGATCATCAAAGGACGCACGACGATCGCAAAAAACAGCCAGCGCAGCATGTGATTCATTGGACTGCGACTCAACCGTAGAAGTAGTAAACGAAGTGAAAGAAAAGGGGAGCTGTAAAGATCAATGAATCCACACGATCCAAGACCCCACCATGCCCGGGCAGTGTCGCCCCAAAGTCTTTGATCTTTAAGTCGCGTTTCAAGGACGACATGCACAGATCACCAAAGAACCCGGCGAACGCGATAATGACGCCCGCGATGGCGGAGCATTTCCAATCCATCAGCGTCAATCGTGGTGCCAACAACAACGACACCACAATCGTGGTCAATGCACCACCGATCAGCCCTGCATAGGTCTTGCCGGGACTGACCGACGGCGCGACCTTTGATCCGCCAATCGACTTTCCCCAACAAAACTGAAAGATGTCGTTTAACTCAGTCATCAGAACCAGGAACAACAATAGTCCCGGCCCTGGATAAAGCTTGCCAATTTCGGACGGATACTGCCCAAGCAACCGAGCTTGCCCTGACGATCCCGGATCAAACATCAACAGAATTGCGACGTGCGACAAGCTGAAGACTGTCAGCATCAACCCCCAATGAAGCGTTCCCGCAGCTCTTAAAAACCCATCCGTTTGGCCGATCGTAATCATTCGTGCGGGCAACGCGATGAACATGATCACGGGTAGAAACACGATGAACATGCCGTACCAGTTCACCGCGGCAAAGTAATACTGGAGCGGGATCGAAGCATAGGCATAAAACAACACGCGCCGGTCAGCCCTGCGAGTTGGCGTCATCGACAGGAACTCTTTGAGTGCCAAAAAGCTGACGAATGCGAACAGCCAAACCGCAGAACTGCTCGATGGCAAAATCGCCACGACAAACAAGCCGACGATTACCCACCAAGTTTTGATCCGACTGACCAACTCGCCATCACGGTCGCGGCCAAACATCCACTTGGCCCCCGTGATCGCGAGTGTTGAAATTACAAGGGCGACGGCAATCCCTAGTAGGGAGTAACGGACTTCGGGGGCGAGGTGTTCCATAGGGCTACCAAGATAGACGATTTCGACATCCCGTTGCCTCGTGCGACGGGCCTCTATTGGGGAGAGTTTTCTAGGAGCCCGCCAAGACTTCGCTTGCGTGGACGAACGCGAACAAACCGGTCAAGAAAGGCTCTGTTTCGGAAACAACTTCCGCACAACTGGGCCAAGCATGTCTCAAACCCCACAATTCGCCGAATCCACTGTGAACTCGGCAAATCGCCAATGCCCTTCGTGGACCGAAGCGGGTGCGGTCGCCCTCGTCACTTCTGCCTTGTTTTTGGTCTTCTACGGAGGTGCCGCGTACCTGACATCTTTTCGCCAAGATGTTGGAACGTGGTACTACGAGTGGGAGCAGATCATCCCATTCGTTCCGATCATGATCGTCCCCTACATGTCGATCGACGCATTCTTTATTGCGGCACCGTTCTTTTGTTCCAGTCGAAGTGAACTGCGGGTCCTGGGAAAACGACTTTCGGCAATCGTTTTTGTCGCCGCCGCTTGCTTCCTGATCTATCCACTTGAACTTGCCGTACAGCGACCACAACCGACGGGACTGTTTGGCGATATCTACACTTGGTTTACCGCGATGGATCGACCTTTCAATCTGTGCCCATCGATGCATATCGCGCTGCGGACCGTCCTGGCAGTCCATTACGGCAAACACTGTCGCGGGCTCACACGCATCGCAATGAACATCTGGTTTTTCTTGATTGGGTGCTCGACGTTGCTTCTTTACCAGCACCATTTCATTGACGTGCTAGGCGGATTCATCCTAGCGACCTTTGTCATGTACGTCTTCGACGGATTGGGATGGCGACGCAACCACACGCCTAGCTTTGGCATCGCAGGGATTTATGCGTTTTCTGCGATGCTGTTTATCGTCCCGATTACCATTTATCCGAAACTTGGCTGGTTCACGCTTTGGCCCGGCGTCGCCTGTGCGATCACTTCGCTTGGTTATCTTTGTCTTGGTGAATCGATCTACCGCCGCTGCGGCGGACGCCTCTCCTGGCCAACTCGATTCGTCCTGGGGCCAGTGCTTGCCGGCCAGTGGCTTTCCTGGAAGTACTACGCGACACAATCAAACGTGGCCGACCATGTCTTGGATAACGTCTGGATCGGACGCCTGCCAAATCAATCCGAAGCGACGCAACTCGTAAATCGTGCGATCAGTGCGGTGATTGACGTCTGCGTCGCATTTGATGAAACACCTCAGCTCCGAACGATCGAACGATTGGAATTGCCCATCCTGGATCTGACAGCACCGACCACAGAGCAACTGATCGAAGCCGCCCAGTTCATCGAATCCAATCGCGAACGCGGTGTGCTGGTTCATTGCAAAGCGGGCTACTCACGCAGCGCGGCTTTGATTGCCGGTTGGCTGGTCATGACAGGGCGCTGCGGATCGACAGAGGACGCCTTTGAATTGATTCGTCGAGCGCGTCCAAAGATCGTCGTTCGACCCGAGATCCGAAACCTGCGATTCGAATCGAACACGTTGGACTTCGCCACACACCTTCACGAACATACCCTGCGACAAGAACAACCATGCCTAGCGTCTACGATCTAAAACCCAAGTTCCAAGCCACACTTCGACCTCTGGTCCGCACTCTTGCCCGTAGTGGAGTCACGGCCAACCAAGTCACCCTCTTCGCTGTTTTTCTGTCAGTCTGCCAAGGTTTGTTGATTGCGTTGTACCCGACGTCTTGGTGGGCGCTAGCGATGATGCCCTTCACGCTGCTTCTCCGAATGGGGCTCAATGCGATCGATGGCATGCTGGCGCGTGAGTTTGACCAAAAAAGTCGCCTGGGTGCGATCCTGAACGAGCTAGGCGATGTGATCAGTGACGCATTTCTGTACTTGCCGCTGGCATTCGTCCCAATGGTTTCGGCTCCGGCGACTGTCCTGTTCGTCCTATCGGCTGTGATTGTCGAATTTGCCGGTATCGCGGCGCTGCAAGTCGGATCGGAACGACGCTACGACGGGCCGATGGGAAAAAGCGATCGAGCGTTTTGGATCGGATTGTTCTCAGTTCTCGTGGCGGGCGGATGGATCAATTCCCTCGGGGCAAGCATCTACTTCATCGTTTTGCTTTTTTTATCGACTGTCTCCGTTTGGAATCGCTGCCGCCAGGCTCTCTTAGTCCAGACACCGCTTCACACGCCAACAGAGGCCTAAACCGTGGCAACAATGACACTTCCATCACAACTCGATGCCCAATGTCCTGCTCAAGTGGCTGATGCCTCGCAATCGAGTGAACAACCTCGCCAGTCGATCGAAGCGTCGTTTGTTGCCAGTGACGGACAAATCATTTTCTATCGGTATTGGAAACCGACGAACGAAAGCCAGCGTTCGGTCTTGCTATTCCATCGCGGACACGAGCACTCCGACCGTTGGCAAGAATTTGTTGACACTAGCGAAATGGATGACTGTTGGTTCTTTGCTTGGGATGCCCGTGGACATGGTAAAACGTCGGGACCGCGTGGCGCCGCAGAAAGTTTCTCTCGCATGGTTCAAGATGCGGACGAGTTTGCTTCGCACATCGAACATCAGTTCCAGCTCTCGATCGATGAAATGGGAGTTGTCGGGCAAAGCGTCGGCGCGGTATTGGCCGCAGCCTGGATTCATGACTATGCCCCACCGGTTCGAGCGATGGTGCTCGCAACGCCCGCTTTGCGAATCAAACTCTATGTTCCGTTCGCCATCCCCGGACTGCGTTTGCTAAACAAATTTCGCCCGAAGAGCTTTATCAGCAGCTACGTCAAACCGGGCATGCTGACCCATGATCAAAATCAAGCCGACGCCTACGCAAACGACCCGCTGATTTCTCCCCGTATCGCGGTCAATGTCTTGCTGGACTTGCACGATACCTCGACACGTTTGATGGATGACGCCGCCGCGATTTCGACGCCAACACTGATGTTCGTCTCCGACCGCGACTTCGTGGTCCGCAAAGACGCACAAAAACGTTTCTTCGCCGGTCTCTCATCACCCAACAAAAAACTCGTCAAGCTTCAAGGTTTTTATCACAGCACGTTTTGGGAACGCGACCGTGCCACCGTCATTCACCAGACAGCTGCATTCCTCAACCAGCAATTCGTTGGCGCGAATACTCGGCCGAGCAGCAACCAGTTGGCCTTCGTTTCGGAACAGAAGTACCATCGATTGCTTCGACCAAACTCGCCAATCAAGTCCGCTTGGTACGCCACGCAGCGTCTCGCACTCAACACCGGCGGCAGACTGAGCCGCGGTGTTCGCATCGGTTGGAAAAGCGGCTTCGACAGCGGGCAATCGCTCGACCACGTTTATCGCAACAAGGCCGAAGGGACGTCACCACTCGGACGTCTCATCGATCGCGGTTACCTTGACGCCGTCGGCTGGAAAGGGATTCGCCAACGCAAAGTTCACATGGAACAATTGCTCGATCAAACGATTGCCGAAGCCGCCAAGGAATTTGGCGAAGTTCGAGTGTTGGACATCGCGGCAGGTCCCGGGCGATACCTCCAAGAAACGATCCTTCGACATCCGGACACCCCCATCCACGCGACCTTGTGTGACCGTGATCCCGGCGGCTTGTCGGAAGGCCAACAGCTTGCCGAATCACTTGGAATCACCGACCGGGTCGAATTCAAACAGAGCGACGCGTTTGACCCGGGCTCCATTCGCAATGCTGCCGGAGACAAACCGGCGCACATCGTCATCGTTTCGGGACTCTACGAACTATTCCCCGACAATCAACCGATCACGCAATCGCTTGCCGGAATTGCGAGCGTTCTGTGTGATGGCGGCTGGCTGATCTACACCGATCAACCATGGCACCCACAACAAGAAATGATTGCCAAGGTTCTCCCGAACCGAGACGGTGATCCGTGGGTGATGCGTTGCCGCAGCCAAGCGGAGATGGACGCGTTGGTGCGAGAGGCAGGTCTAAAACGCGAACGATTATTAATCGATCGCTGGGGAATTTTTAGCGTCGCCAAGGCTCGAAAGCCGTTTGCGACCTAGACCTCGGTTTCGATCAGCGTCCAACTCGCCGAATCAGTTTCGTGTTTCCAAAGGCTCTTCAGCTCTTCGCCGTTAAGAATGTTTTCGGCAACCGATGCAAGCGGTTCGGGAATGATCAGTCCGATTACTCCGTCACGCGCTTTCTTGGTGCATTTGCGAATCGCCTTGCTAACGCGATTGCGGGCGTCACCGAGTGGCTCGCCTCCAGGCGGACAGAACACTTCGGGATGTTCAATCCCCAAACGATACACACGAGGATGATTGCGGCGTACTTCGTCGATCAGCTTGCCATGCCAAAGTCCATGGTCCAAGTTCCGAAACGCATCGACCGCTTTTGCTTTGGCATCACGACCTTGACGTTCCAAACGCTCGACCAGTCGACGGGCGGTTTCCGATGCGCTCTCGCAAGGCGCATAGTAAATCGTCCGCAAGTCGACGTGAGCAAGTTCCTCGGCCAACGCGTCAGCTTGTTCGCAACCACGCGAGCTGAGCGGCATGTCCAAGCAACCTTTCATGCGGCCCTGTTCATCAAAATCCGTCGCGCCCGGCCGGATCAGCAGGACACGCGTCATCATTGCTGTTCGACTCATTAGACAGCTCCGCTCATCGCAGCGTCTAAGTCGGCGATCGCGGACTTGTAGTCGTCCTTTTTGAAAATCGCCGATCCCACGACAAACAGGTCGCAGCCGGCCGCTCTTGCCGGGCCAATCGTTTCACTGTCAATGCCGCCGTCGATTTCGAGCAGCAACTCGGGATGCGATTGTTTGAGCGTGCGAAGTTTCTCGAGCGCCACGGGATTGAATTTCTGGCCGCCAAATCCCGCTTTGACACTCATCACCAAGACCATATCGACCACATCCAAGCAAGATTCGATGGCCGACAACGGCGTGTCCGGATTCAATGCGACACCAACGCCGACGCCCAGATCTTTGATACCGCCGGCTACCGCCAACGCATCTTCTACCGCTTCGACATGGAACGTCAGCAAGTCCGCACCGGCATCAACCATTGGCTTCGCGTATGACAACGGATCGTTGATCATCAAGTGAACGTCCATCGGCAAATCACTGTGACGACGAATACCATCAACGATAGGCATCCCGTAGGTCAGGTTGCCGACAAAGTTTCCATCCATCACGTCCAGGTGCAGCACTTCGGCGCCGGCGTCTTCCAAACGAGCCAGCTCGCCCTTCAGATCGCCGAAATCACACAGCAACAGACTCGGCAGCACACTCGGTGCTGCCTTACGAATTAGTTCCAGCTTGTCTTGCGACATGCAGTTGAATCTCGATTTTTTGAACAAGCGGAATGGATCCGCTGAAAGTCAAACCGCTGACAGGTTGGTCAACGGGTGGGTGACTTGTCAATTCACCCCTTCAGTCAACATGGCTGCGAAGGTGGAATCCTGCTACGTTTGCCCGCGTAATTCCTCGATCCTATTCGATCGCTGCCCCTGCAAGGGCAGATTAACCCACATAAAAAAAGAATCGAAAGTTACCCCTCGTGGTAGCTATTCGCCACCGTTTTTTGAGAACCACATGCGGATCCTGGTCACTGGAGCGACAGGCTTACTCGGCAACACCATCGTCCGTGAGCTGGCCGAACAAAGCTACACTCCGATCGCGCTCGTCCGACAAACTCCTGACCCCGAGGTTTTTGAGGGAATCAAAACCGAATCGGGGTCGGTCGAAACGGTGCATGCGGAGTTCACACCTGCCGAACAACACGACGACGGTTCCCTCGAAAAATCCTCCGCCGGCTATCTTGAACAAGTCATTGAATCATGCGACGCAGTCATTCACTGCGCCGCGATGATTCATCTCGGCTGGCAAAAAATGGACGAATCAATGAGGGTCAATCGAGACGGGACACGCAGAATCGCAAACGCTTGCTTGAAGTACCAAAAGAAACTGCTCTTCATCGGCACCGTCAACTCTATCGCACTTGGATCTCCTAATACCGAAGCTGACGAGAACACTCCGCTTGGTCACGCTGGCGGACAGATTCCCTGTGCCTATGTTGCAAGCAAAAAGGCAGCCTTGGCAGAAGTCGAACGGGCCGTTGCATCAGGACTCAATGCGACGGTCCTGCATCCCGGCTTTATGCTGGGACCTTGGGACTGGAAACCAAGCAGCGGTCGGATGCTTTTGGAATTGGGCAAGGGCTGGAAAGCGGTCGCGCCTCGCGGTGGGTGCAGTGTTTGTGATTCACGCGACGTCGCCAAAGGGGTCGTCGCGGCGATCGATTATCGCTGCGAACCGGGGCGGCAATTCATCCTGGCAGGCCACAACTGGACGTACCGCCAACTTTGGACCGAGATGGCGAAGCGAATGGGCAGCCGACCACCGGTGCAAACACTGGGCCCCGGTGTTGAATACCTGGCGGGAGCGGTCGGAGACTTGTGGACCAAAATTTCCGGCCGTGAAACCGATGTGAACAGCGCCCAAGTTGCCATGAGTGGTCAATTCCATTGGTACGACAGCGGACGCGCGATACGCGAATTGAACTACAACATTCGTGATGCTGACGAAACACTTGATACGGCGGCACAATGGATTCGTGATCGATTCGTCTTGTCGCCAACGGCCGACAATCGCTAACTTCAGTTTCCTGCGCTGAACCAAGCGCTGCGTAAAGCCAATATTCCGCTAAACCGCTGACGATGTCGATGCAAGGACAAGGAAGTCCGAGCGAACGCCCAGGTGCGTCACACAAACATCCAACGAATGGGTTGCCGATGTGGCTCGATGTACGTCGGTTCTTGGTACGTCGGTTCTTGATCGGGGTCTTTGCACTGTACCTCGGAAGCATCAGTATTGCTTTCAATGCCTTTGGTCAGTCACTTCCCCAATCGTCACCAAATCGCCAAGCCGCGTTTCAGTCGGCGTACGATGCGACGACGAAACCGTTCAAGCTTCGCAGTGCCGCGGCAACCTGGCCAATGACCCCGGCGGACTCGCCGGCAGCACTCTCACTTTCGATCAATTCTTTGATCGAACATGCAGGGACTCAAGTAAGACTGCAGTACGAATTGGTAGAGGTGCCAAGTGGCAACGTGATCGGCCGTGAACAGACCGAAGTCGATTTGGACGCCCAAGGAAATTCCACACCGATTTCGATTGCCGATCGCGCCCCCACGGAACCCGGTGTTTACGAAATTCGTGTGCAGTTGTTGCATCCAAAAGACAAACTCTGGGAACGCTTCACACTTCGCAGCAGCGATCTGAAAAGCACTGAAACAATTGCAGAACTAAAGACCCCGTGGCTGGTCAGCCCGGTAGGTTCACCAGTCACGGCACCGCAAGCGAGATCGGCATGGCAGCTGATCGGCCAAGTCTCGCGATTTGATGCAAGTCATTGGATCGGGACACGTTGGATCCCTGACCCGACGCGATTTGTCCCCGGCGCAAAACGAGTCGGGGAATCGCTGCCTTTGCCCAATTGGCGTGAACAGCGACCACTAGCGGATCATCTTCTTCGCTCAACCGAGAGCGTGACGGGAGTTTTGCCTGCGACCACGGCCGCGGCTGATTGCCAGTTACGACTTCGGATCCAGCAACAGTTGCCGATCGAACGCACGGCAGAACTGAAGATCGAAATCGCTTCTTCGCCTCAGTTCGATGGGCCACTCGAAACCTTCGAGCTGTCGGCCCAACGTCCGATCGATGCAACGCAGGCAAGCTTCTTCGGAGACAACAGCATTGTGCTGCTTTACCACAGCAGCACCGAACCACAATTCATCCGGATTTCGAATACGTCAGATCAAACCGAAGTACTGATCCGCTCGATCGGGATTCAATCGAATTCAGTCGTCGCAATCGGTTCAGAAACGGAATCGCCAGACGTTGCAACCTCAACCGCACAAACGCCGTCTCATCGGCAAGTGATTTGGTCAACGCGTGCGTGGAATTGGGCAGCGGGTTTGGTTGACTCGGGAACGCACTCCCGACTTCAGAATCACTTCGCCGCGAGCACTTGTCTGTTTGAAACACAATGGCTCGCGATGCAGCGTCTGGATCAACACGCAAATTGGCTCGGCTACGATCAGTTGATCGTTTACATGGACCGCCAACACGGCCGCGAGAAATCTCTCGGAGACATCGTGCGGTTTGAGAACGCTGCCGAACAGCAGTGGTGTGGCCAAATCTTTGTCGAAACGATGGAGAGTTGGTGTGAAACAGTTCAAACGCCAATCGATGTCATCCACGACCTTTCCGTCGATCCGCTTGACGCGGCAGTCATCGAATACGGTTTGGTTACTCGTCAGAATGATCAACATGTCATCGAACCGTTAGTCAACAGCGGCTTGATCCATCGAATGGTACAAGACAGCCCACAGCGGATCTTGATCAAGAGCGACAAGCTTCCGATCGTTGTCGATGATTCACTGAGAAATTCGATTCAACAAATTCGGCAAATCCCGACATCGCTTCGAGGCATTGCGAATATCAATGGGTCGGCATCGCATCTTGGCATGCACGTCTTTGTATCTGACAGCGACCAAGCCACAACGACTGTGACACTGCTCAACGAGGCACCTTGGTCGAACGAGGTGCGATTAAATCTGCCGGCGGCCAACCTGCGTCGAGCGGTCGATCACGTTGCCGTGGCAACTGGTGACATGATCGAAGTCGAACCATCGACGATTCTCAACTTGCAAGCTGCGACAAATCGATTGAACGTGGCGGATTGGAAAGTTGAATTTAAAAACGCTCAGAACGCACGCGAGCACGTCAAAACGATGGTTTCAAAGGTCGTCAATCAAATTGGCGCACTCGGGTCGCCGGCGATCTACGATGCACTCAACAATGGCGATTTCGAATCGCCTGGCAAGGTAGGAATCGTCGGATGGATGCACACACAGTTTCCTGCCGATGCGGTAACGCTTGACGAACACGAATCATTTGAAGGCAGTCATTCGATCCGTCTGTTGGCGAACGAGAAGAACAACGGAGGTGTGTGGATTGTTAGCGAACCAATCCCAGTCCCGACGACGGGGCGACTTGCCGTCTCGTTGGCCATACGTGCCGAAGCCAAACCGATTCCGCCAGCAATTCGGCAAACCGGTGCAGAATTCTTGCAAGAAATCCACACGGGCAAAGTCACCAACGCTGGCGGTGGCGAAACCCCAGTCGAAATCGCAAAATCAGATGCCACCCCGAAACTGCCAACCCATGAGATTCGAGTCTCACTCGAGGGCATCCGGGGGGGCGAACCGGTTCGGTTTATCTCCCAATTCGAAATCCCTTGCAGCGGGCAATGGCAGGTAAAACGGAACATCCTAGAAATCGATAACCTCGACCCTACCACGCTAGAAAACATACGATTGACCGTCGACAGCCTCTCGACTGGTAAACTGTGGATCGATGACGTTCGTCTGCACAATGAATTTGTCACGCGTGCCGAACGATCGCATTTACAAGGTAAAGTATTCTTGGCAATCCAAGGCCTACAACGCGGAAACTACAACCCTGCCGCCGAATTGCTTCGCAATCGATGGGCGCGACATTTGCTTACACTTCCTGTCTCTGATGTCCGAGCGCCATCGTCCGGCGAAGGCAGCAGCGATTCCGGAAAAGCCCCCCAGTCGACTGCCGAATTAAATTCGACAGGTGATCAATCAACCAAAGAAAATCGTGATAGTGTTGCGGAGCGAATCCGCGGATGGCTACCACGACCGATTCGATTCTAAATTTCTTTTGAGGCACCACGATGAAACGTCTGATCAAGCGAATCTTGCTGGTCGGAGTCGGATTGGTCGCAGCCGCCTCAATCAGCTTGTGGTGGGGATACCGTCAAAGTCGCAAGGTGCCCGAGTTTTACCAACGGGCTATCTCAACCTCGAGAACCTCCACCGCTGAGGTCGTCCAGTCGAGCGAAAAGATGCAAGCTCGTGTGGAACAACTGCAAGCAGATGTTGAACAGGCCGGAATCTGGGAAGCCGCTTTTGCCGAAGACCAGATCAACGCATGGTTGATCGATCAAATGCCACGCTACCTCAAAATGCTTCAATCCAAGGGTGTCCAAGACCCTCAGATCAAAATTGAAGAAGGCAATTTGATTGCGGCCGCACTCGTCAAAAGCAGACGATTCGAAGGCGTGGTCAGTTGTGATATCGGCATCCAAATGACAGACCAACCAAACTGCTTGGCAATCAAAATCAATTCGATTTATGCCGGTGCACTGCCGATCCCCCTGGTCAGTGTCCAAGACGGCATCACGAAAATCTTTGCAAAGTCCAGTCTGAATCTTCGCTGGGATAACCATGAAGGTGAAACGGTCGCGCTGATCGACATCCCGCAAAAGTATTCCGGGATGGATGCGTCGCCGGTCATCGTCGAATTCTTAGAATTGACCGACGGCCGAATCAGCTTTGCCGGTCGCTCGGGCGAAGGCACCTTGGCAGAATTCGAACCGCGTGGATCCATCTATAAAATCGCATCTGTCAAAGATCATTCCGAAAACTCGATCGACTTTTCGATTCCCAATGTCCATCGCGATAGCGTGTCACTGGATTGATCGGCGCCCGTTTCCAATCTCGATCGCTCGAATCGCAGGTCCAACAAGCCGCCGTACAAGTCAAATGCATCGCTGTGCATTTTGACGCGAAAGTGAACGAGATCGCTCCCTAGGTCAAATCGAACGATCGCTCCCTCGGCAATGCGGCGCACCGTACCACGGTCGCCACCAATGTCACCTTCGTAATCCAAGTACTTCAACCGGTGATCAGCAATCCGAATTGCTTCATAGCGCTGTGTTTCGTCCCAAGGAAACGGGCTGCCAAGTTCTTCGGTCGACCAGGTCGAAAGCCGTTCTCCCATTGGCGTTTGAAACAACCAATCCCAATGGACCGGCTGAACTGCTGTGGCATCCTCACACCGAGGTTCTCGGCGAAACGCGCGTCCCACATGATGTCGTAAAATCGCAAATCGCGGCGTCGGCGTCGGCGGTTCACGCGACAACTCATCACTGCGGCTACTTGTCATCTCCGCCTCCTTGGTTCGCGACACCGATCCCATGAATCCGCTTCACCTCTGCCTCTAAAAGCTCCGCATTGCGCAAGTTCGATTTCCAAAAAATGTCGAACAGGTCGCCGACAATCGGAATGGCCCCCAAGGTTGAATCGGCCAGGACGTTCAAAAGCATTCGAGTGAGCGTTTTGACTGGCACTCCCAAACGGGCGGCCTCGCTGATCAACCAAAGACTAACCACCGCCGATGCCGCGTCGCCTGCACCAGGCAACACCCCCACTAGGCTGTCCAGCCCGAGCCTAATTTTCGTGCCGGGAATGCGAAATCGACTATCCAGCCAGGTCGAAAGGCGTCGAACGCGCGCGACACGCCGCTGAATCTGTTCGTACTCGGTCATGCGATTGATCTTGTCCCCATCGACACGGATTTTCTATAGCGGCATGGTAAGTGCGTTAAGAGGGCGCCCACGTGGCTTCCCATCAACCGATTCACACTTCGCCTGACCATCATTTAACTCATCATTTTTTCGATCGGACGACGAGCACCAGGAAATCTGTGTTCTCCGACGGATTCGGCAAGGAGGCCGGAGTGGGACTTTTTTCGAAGCGTCGTAAGAAGAGCTCATTCAAAAGCAGTTTACCCGTGTTGCGCTGGTTTGGCCCCGGTGTAACTTCGGTTGGTGCTCTCTATGCGATTTACGCTTTGCTGACCGGCGGATGGAGCTTCTCGGCACTCGACGACATCCTGCCAGAACAGAGCGAAGCGACTTTCCGCGGCGAGACGGTCACGCTGGACCAGATGCAGCCGCTGCCCGAAGACAAAATCTTGGTAGCGACTTTCAATATCGAAAACTTCGGCGACAAAAAATCTGACACCCGCGTTAACGAACACGGTGTCGATGTGATGGGCACGCTGGCACAAATCATTAGCCGGTTTGACTTGGTTGCGATCCAAGAAATCCGGGGCAAAGACGGCGCCGCGTTGGAAAAGCTGATTCGGCTTCTGAATGAATCCGGAGGCACGTTTGCCGCCACCATCAGTGACCCGATTGGCAATGATGATCGACGTGAAAGCTACGCGTTTGTCTATAACCGGACTCGGATTCGGCTTGTCCCGGGCAGCGCCTACGTCGTCCTCGATAGTGGCGAGCGGATGTATCGCGAACCGATGGTGGCGACCTTCCAAACGATTGTCCCCCCCGGAATCAATCAAGCTCCATTCCAATTCACCGCAATCAACGTCCATACAGATCCCGATAAAGTCGATCCCAACGATCAAGAAAGCGAAATCAATATCCTCGCCAGCGTCTTTCATCGCGTTCGAAAATTTGAATTCAATGAACGGCTCGAAGACGACTTTATCTTGCTCGGTGATCTCAACGCCGGCCCGGATCACCTGGGGCAGCTTTCCAAGATCAACGGGATGATCTCCCTCGCCGGCGACATCAAAACGAACATCAGTCGCAGTAAAACCAACGATCACATCTTGATCGATCGAAACGTCACGGCCGAATACGCTGGCCGTAAAGGCGTGGTCAGTTTCACCGATGACCTCGCACTCACTCCCGAGCAAGCGGACTCAATCAGCGACCATCTCCCTCTGTGGGCGGAGTTTTCGCGGTTCGAAGCTCCCTCAGCGACGACGACCTCCCCCAGCTCAATCGCGAGCAGCCGGACACGCGAAATTCAGTAATGGCACAAACTCGCGAAGATTGGCGCAACTGCGCCGATGTCGCGATGCCTTCTTAGGGTTTGTCCAACTCTCAGGGGGGGAGTTTTCCTCAACCTTTCAGGCGTCCCTACGCCAATCGTTGTAACCGTTACAACGTTTCCCCAAAGTGGTACGAACTAATGCTTCCACAGCTCTTGAATGAGCGGATTTGACATAGGGTTGCGTACACCAAGCCATCCAGCTGGTTCCCCCGTTCGACCCTCGAAACGGCAAACCACGTGCAAGCGTGGGACGCAAAGTCATGGGTCCATTTGCTTCATTTCTCGAAGCAATTGGATCGCCAGACCACCGAAAGGGAACACACGCGGCTTGGTCTAACTTTCAAAATCTCATCTGATTGGGGAATCACCATGTCACAGGCTGCGACATTAATCCGCGCTACGCGAATGCTTTGCTACGGGGGCTTGTGCTTCGCCTTTATGCTTTTGTCCGTCGCACAAGCGGCTGAGCCTAAAGTCTATTTGGTTGAAGAGGATTGGGAGCTGGTCATCAATGAACCAGAGGCCGCAATCAACTCGCCACAAATCGCGTTCTTCATGTATCCGGACACGAGTCGAGATGATCTGTATTTTCAATTGCAGATGAATTACGCGGCTGAAGAGGGTTACTCAAGTGGCGGATTCCGCGTGGGTGCGTTCACAGGTGACGAGCCTCAAGACGAAGAGCGCAGCCAAGTGAAGCAGATGCTGACTTGGGATAACGACCGCCTGCGTTGGACCAGTGCGATGGCAGTCTTCAATGGCAAACTGATGTTCGCGGTGAAAAACGGATACGGATATCAGTGGGGTACGTTTGGTGGTCCTGAATACTTGGTGGAAATGGATGACGAGGGGCTGACGAGCCTGGAGAACTACACGCCTTCACAAAGTGTGGCGGCGGTCGATATCGGCTTCGGTGCAAACCGAGTCGCGTCGATTCGCCTGAAGACCGTCCGACTGATCAAAACAGATGGCTCGCAACAGACCATCGTTCTCAATCAGTTCGCACAGTAACCGCGTCTTATCCGCATTCAAGCAGCCGTCCTTCTGCGACTGCGCATGCCACCTTTCACCAAGTTATTCGAGATCATCCAGTGAGTACGACATCACCCATTGCCAGAACCGTTTTTAGAACGCTCCTTGTCCCCCATTCGCGTGCGCGCCGCCCTCGCAAACAACGACGCGGTGCCGCGGTCGTCTTTGGCGTCTTCTTGATCGCCGGGTTGCTGATCATGAGTGCCGTTGCGGTCGACTTCGGACGCATCAACGTCTCGCGATCTGAAATCAAACGCACCGCCGATGCCGCCGCCATGTCCGGCGCATGGGAACTCTTTGATTCGGCCGTCGCCGGCCAGTCCCCAACGTTGGCCCAGTCCAACGTCACGCACTCTGCATCCAATTTCGCCTCAAAGAACAGAGTCGCTTCCAACACGCCGACTTTGGATGAACAATCCGACGTCGAAATCGGCTACTACGATTTGGGAAGCGGCGTGCTGGACGTAGCTAACTCCGATTACAACGCGGTCCGCGTTCATGTTCGCCAGACTGAAGATGCCGGGTCAGCAATTTCGCTGTTCTTCGGTGCCGTAACCGGTCGCCACGAGCAATCATTGCAAGCGCGATCAACGGCAGCGCTCTTCAAGAAGATTGGCGGATTCCACCGCCCGCGCAAATCCGGTGAAACGCTAAACATCCTGCCGATCGCACTTGACCTGGAGACTTGGGAAAAAGTCGTCGCCAAACAAACTGATGACGACATGGGCTTTGTCAATGGTCAGGTCACCAACAGCGGCGACGGCTACTACGAATGCTCGCTGTACCCAACCGGTACCGGATCGCCAGGTAACCGTGGCACGGTCGACATCGGCAGTGCCAACAACAGCACCAGTGACTTGCGACGCCAGATCCTACACGGCATTTCGCAGCAAGACATGATTGACCTGGGAAAGCCGTTGGCGTTTGACAGTAATCACGAATTGGAATTGAACGGCGACACGGGCATCAGTGCGGGCATCAAAGCCGAACTGGCTCAAATCATCGGCCAACCGCGCATCATCCCGATCTTCACCACCGTGCAAGGCAACGGGAACAACGCGATGTACACGATCGTTCGTTTCGAAGGCATCCGCATTTTGGACGTCAAGCTGACCGGCCCGATGAACAAGAAGCATGTCACGATCCAGCCCGCACCGACGGTCGCCCATTACTCGATTGTGGAGGAAGAGATCACAGAAAGCGAGTTCCTATTCACTCCTGTCATGTTGGTCGAATAGCGACGAGCTGATGATCTCCTTCCATCACTATTGAATCCTGTTCGAAATCAATCGTCATCATGAATATTCGTCGCAAAAAGAATGACCGCCGTGGGACTGCGGCGGTCGAGTTCGCTCTGATCGTTCCCTTGATGCTGATCTTCACGTTCGGGCTGATCGAAATGAGTCGCATCAGCATCATCAAAGAAACCATCATCCAAGCTTCCCGCGAAGGTGCTCGCGTCGGAATTCGGCCGACGGCATCCAGCTACGATGTTCAAACTCGTATCAACGAGGAACTTCAGATCATGAACATCAGCGGTGCCAACATCACCGTCACGCCGACTTCGCTCCACACCGCAGAACCCGGTGACGAGGTCTCGGTAAAGATCGAAATTCCGATTTCCGAAGTCAGCTTGGTACCAGGCTTCTTTAACTTCGACGGAGTCGACATTGTGGCCGAAACGGTCATGCGTCGTGAAAGCACAGGCACCTAACGCCTGTGCCAACAAACGTGGGTTGCTGACTAATCGCCGTACTGTTCACGCAGACGCGGCGATAGTCGCAACATCCATTGGATCCGTTCGAACTCGCGGAGCCAGTCTTCGGTGACTTCTTGCAAGAGCGTTTGGTTGACATCACCGAACCCCGTGGGACAACTCGGTCCCAACTGGGTCGCGATCAGGTGCCGGTACGTCGCGATCGTGCGGTCACCGTATCGGCCGCAAACAACGTTGTCTTCGCTGACGAAGAGCAACGAAGGAACCCTTCGGCCGCCGCAGGTCCGAATCGTATCCGCGAAATCCGGGTGATCATCGCGATCGAAAAATCGCACTTCGATGCGATCATTAACACGAGTGAAATGGTCGAAGATCGGGCATTGGTTGATACAGTCACCACACCAGGCCCCCGTCGACACAAACACCTTCATCGTGCGGACAAAGCTGCCCAACAATTCGCGTTGCGAATCCGTCAGATTCACAGCCGCATGGACTTTGTCCCAACGTGAACGCTGGGATTCGTTCGCATATCGATCGAGGAACTCGGTGTACCCAAGTCCCTGATCGAACAGAGTTGCAAGATTTTGATCCGTCATCGCTTCGATCGTCTATCTCTCCTTTGCCAATCCTTCTTACCTAGCGTTGCTCGATTGGAACAACCTTGCGTTCGGTATCGCCGGTGTAGATTTGGCGAGGACGATAGATTCGCTTACCGGGATTGGCATGCATTTCACGCCAGTGAGCGATCCAACCAGGCAAACGCCCGATCGCGAACAGCACTGTGAACATCTGCACGGGAATGCCCATCGCACGATAGATCACACCGGAATAGAAATCGACGTTCGGATACAGTTTTCGTTCAACGAAGTACTCGTCTTTGAGTGCAACGTCTTGCAGCTCTTGTGCAACTTCGAACAACGGGTCGTCGATATTTAGCTTGGCCAGGAGTTTGTCACAGCAGGCACGAATGATTTTGGCACGTGGGTCAAAGTTCTTGTAGACGCGGTGACCGAATCCCATCAGGCGGAAGCTATTGTTTTTGTCCTTCGCCATGTCGACATATTTTTTGACGTTGCCGCCGTCTTTCGCGATCGTTTCCAACATCGCGACACAGGCTTCGTTCGCACCACCGTGAAGCGGCCCCCAGAGGGCTCCGATGCCAGCGGAAATGGAGGCGAACAGGTTGGCGTTGCTGCTGCCGACCATCCGTACGGTCGACGTGCTGCAGTTCTGCTCGTGGTCGGCGTGAACGATCAACAACAGGTTCAATGCTTCGGCGAAGTCTGGGTCAACCATGTGTTCGTGTGCCGGTGTGGCGAACATCATGTGCAAAAAGTTTTCGCAGTAATCCAAATCGTTGTTCGGATACATGAACGGCTGACCGATCGACTTTTTGTAGCTATACGCCGCGATCGTGGGCAGCTTGGCGATCAACCGATAGATCGAAATTTCGACCTGCTCGGGATCATCCACTTGCATCGAATCTTGATAGAACGTCGATAGGGCGCCGACGACACTCGACAGAATCGCCATCGGGTGTGCGTCTCGCGGAAACCCGTTGTAGAACGACCGCATGTCCTCGTGGATCATCGTGTGATGCCGGATCCCGCTACGAAATGTCGCGGCTTGCTCCGCATCGGGAAGTTCTCCGTGAATCAACAGGTACGCCACTTCGATAAAGTCGCAATGCTGTGCGAGTTCTTCGATTGGGTAGCCGCGGTAACGCAGGATGCCTTTTTCGCCATCCAAGAACGTGATCGCACTGCGGGTGCTTCCCGTGTTCACGAAACCTTCATCGAGGGTGACCATCCCGGTCAATTTTCGAAGTTCCGAAATATCGATCGCTCGCTCGCCTTCGCTCCCCTCCAGCATCGGCATCTCGATCTCCTGGTCCCCGAAGGTCAATCGAGCGGTTCCGACGTCTTGGGTTTGCAATTTATCGCTGGAGGTCATGAGGTCGTCCGAAATGGATTGAACTGGCAATGGTGGGTAGAAGTCATCGGCCCGGTGCACTCCGGCAAGCCTCGCTGCCATCGCGGAAAATGGCTGAGACTTTGACTGCACCAGCGTGAAGGAAGTGTCCTCGATCGAAAAGCCCCAACAATCGCAGCTGCTGGGCAAATCGATCCAAAGTCCACTTGGCTGGGCATCGACACCTCGAAATCGGGGATCTCGAAGGAGTCTGCCAAGCCGATCCGGCCGCCCTAAAGTACTCGGATCCCTGTCGCATGCGAGTTTAACGCGGTACGACAAACCGGGCAATTAGTCGAGGATTATCTCGGATCCAATTGGGGCACATCCCTTGCAAAACGGGTGCCGGTTTCGAATTCGATCAATCTCGTCGCTGCAATGTCCTTCACCGGCGACGTCCGGCAGCCTTGCCTCCCAAGGCCGACAGGTGCGGTTGAGTGGCCCATCAAACAGACGAGTACTGGTCCGCTGCCATTGGTCCTGCTGGCCCACCACGTCTGGAATCTCGCAATGTCCCATTTCACAGTCACCATGCGAACCGCACTCTAGCTCCGACACGTCCATGATGTGCGGGATCAAAGCCACGATGATCTCACTACGTGACCGTTTCGTTTCACGCCGCTGAAACAAAGGACCGACATGTTTCACGTCGCCGAGCCAAGGAAGTTTGCGGACCACCACTCGATCGTCTTCCTGGATCAGGCCCCCGATAATCATCCCCTGATGGTTGCCCAACATCACCGACGTTTCGACCTCGCGCGTCGTCTCTTCCGGCAACAACGTTTCCGGATTGATCTGACCGCTGCTTACTTTGGGTTTCACTTGCAGCAACACGCGATCGTCGCGGCTGATCGTTGGGGTCACCTGCAACACAATCCCGGTATCCAGGTATCGAACGTCTTGGATCGTTGACGTTTGCGTGACCGTCGCGACCGCGTAGCCGAGTTGCTGCCCAACTTGAATTTTCGCCATCTGGCCGTTCACGACCATGACCTGGGGGGTGGCCAATGTTTTCGCATCTGTCGTCGTTTGCAAAAGCGTCAACAATGCGAAGACTTCGTCACCGTTGATCTCGGCAAAGAAAAACGGATTGGTTGACGAGGCCAAGTTGTCTGCCATTCGCAGTGCACCGGAACGAAAATTCTTCCCGGCAAGGTGCTCCAGATTCACCCCATGCTCCATCCCATCGGTCAGTTCGATCTCAAGCACTCGCGCCTCGATCATCACTTGACGTGGTGGCTGATCGGCCTGCAACAAATACCGCTCGACCCGTTCGATGACCTCAGGCACATCGATCACGACAATTGATTCATGGCCACGGCGATTATCGGTCTCGTCAAGTGCGGTTGGGTACGCGGTGCCGATCGGAGAAAGCAGCGTGCGCACAGTCCCCTCCACCGTTTCCGCCCGAACAAAATCGAGCGGAAACGAGCGAACCAAGCGGGCGTCCAATGGCAAACCGTCGTTCGGATAGACCAAAATCGCCTCGCCTTCACGCTGAATCGCCAACCCGCACATGCGAGTGATACTTCGCAAGGTCTGCTCCGGTGAAAGACCTGTAAGATTCGCCGTGACCGTCCCTTGAACCCCCGGGGCGACCAGAATATTCAGCCCATAACCCTTGGCCAACATTTCCAAGATGGTTCGCACATCCACATTGTTTACGTTCAACGTGACGAGCTCCGGTTCCTCCAATACAACAGATGCCACCTGATCCAACTGCTCTTGATCCAATGACTGATGATGCGTTGCTTCGTCGTCAGACTCGGCGATTTGGATCTCGCCAGCGAGCGGTTCGACTGTCGTTGGGGTTTCAACAATTTCGACGGCTGTGTCGGTACGATGTTGCCGCACGATTTCCTCAAACGATTCCACTTCCTCGACAGCCACCGATTGATCGCGTTTCTCAACGACAGGAAGCGGAATCTCGCGCTGAAGAAAATCGATCGCCGCAGAGAACACAGGAGGATAGGTATCCTTCATGTCCCGCGGTGACTCAAGCTCTTGGACAGTTTCTGCGACCGCGGTGTCTGTCTCTTGCGCTGCTACCGTCGCGGGTGCCAACTCAATCGGAGCCGCTTCGACAGGCTGGACACAGAACTGATTGATTCGCATTTGTGAAGCCGTTGCCTGTGCGACTTTGCGGGGCAACTCGGAAACGGCGACCCGTCGCGGTTGCTGACCACGCATTTCCAGCGACAAGCCGTCCGTCAACGCGGGGACTCGTGAAACATGCATCTTTTCGTTGTGACGGATCATCGCTGATACAGGACGCACCTCACTCTGCGAGCCACCCTGTTGCGGATCACCCGACGTCTGAATCGCCGGAACCTCAATCCGCTTTGCCATCGACATCCGGTGCCGCATCTGATTGCGGATCGCCAATCGAGTTTCCTCGGTTTCGATCATCGCTTCATACACGGGACGAAGACGTGCGGCCCTCTCCACCCGTGCAAACGCTGGCAGACCACTGTGCAAAACGGCGAGTTCCGTTTGCTGTGTTTCGATCTGCTGCGAAAACAATTTGGGCAACGATGCGGTGTCATTCAGCACTTCAGGTGTTGCTGGCATCCCCGACGGCAACTCATGACGAGCTGCAGAGGCATTGGTGCCCCAATTACAAAGGGTGACCACGGTGCAGGCGATGAGGACACCCAACACGGTCGCTGCCAGTTTTTCCTGAACAAGGTGTCCCCGAAAGAAAGAAACACCAAGCCAACTCGTGTGTATGCGTTTCAACTGAATGCGTTTCAACCAAACCATCGCTGCCTCGGCCGGCCGGTAAGGACATGGCCGCAGAGACGGGTGCGGCCTTTCTGTAGGGCTTGCATCGGTCAGTCGGATAGTGAGGGTTAACCGACAGAATCGGCCCGCCACGAAAGCCCTGGATCGAGGGGTTTTTATCCGCACAATCACACCACGACCCGCACCCTCCCCAAGCACCGCAATCCGCAAGCTCAACCAGCCGAGGAAGTGCGTTTCGCCTACGACCGCAGACCGAGCGACTGTTCCGGGGTCTGCAACTGCACGTTCAAGACCTTCAAACTGCTGGACTTTTTCTGCACCAAAATTTCAGCGTTTCCGCCATCAGCCATCTCGACCACGCGAAAGAGCGGAACGATTCGCCGGCCGACACTTCCGGCTTGCAAACCGTTGATCGCCAGAATGCGATCGCCTGCTTCCAGCCCCGCATGGGCCGCAGCGCTTAGCGGCACGACAGAGGTGACCACCGCGCCGATCCTGGTGTCGCTGGCTCGCACACCCAGAATCCACTGACGCGAATTGACCGCCACATGCTCCTCAATCGGGCCACTTGCCCTCTGCAAAGAATCGACCGGGGCTGACGAGATTCCCTGGTCACTGCGGATCGGAGCCACTTCAGGTGGTAAATCTTTAGGCGGCTGACCAAAAACTGACGCCGAAACCATCCCCACGATCAGCGCAACGGTGATCACCAAGTATCCGTAGATTGGTTTTTCAAGTTGGGTTGGCGAATCGAAAGGTGACTGGGACACGGTTGCGTTCTCTCTGAAAAGGGGCGATGCCATTTGACAAATCCCCAAGCGGATATCCCGCGTCAATGTTACCAGCGTTGATAAAAACCCGATTTGATATGGATTGCCGCCTTGCCAGTTCTCGCGAACGAAAAAATTAACCCATTCTGGCAAGGCATTTGCATTGCGGGCCGCACCATCGAGACACCACGGGAACAAAACCACATCATGACGATGGCGAGGTTTCTGTCGCTCCGTGAGTCACCTTTGACCGAAAGGATTGGGGTTTCTATCTGGGGTCACAATTGCCGAGCACAATCGGTACCATGCCCAGACCGGACGGCATCGTTTGCCGCACCAGGACAAACCTCCCTTTCCCCCTAGCCCACCGTCCACCGAGATTTGTTACGTCCATGTCTGGGCACGATCAACCTAAAGGCCTGTTCCGTTTCTTCATCGACAATTCGCTGTTCTTGATTACCGGAGCGGTCGTTGCACTCATCTGGGCCAATCTGGCCGCCCAGAATCACAGCGAGAGCTATCACAACTTCATCCACTTTGACGTCCGCACGCTAGTCGGTGCCGGTGGCTCGCACGAAGCGACCGATTCGCACAACTCGAGCCCTTCTGTCGTCGTCGAAGAAGCCGAAGTGATCGAATCGCACGCCGATGGCGAAACCATCGTCGAAGAAGCCGAACATGCGAGTACCGGCTCGCATGAAGCACACGACTCGCATGAAGTTGGCGGCCACAGTGACGGCGACAGCGGGCACCACTGGTACTCGCTGCTATTCATCATCAACGACGTCTTGATGTCCCTGTTCTTTGCCATCGCGGCCAAAGAAGTATGGGAATCACTGCTCCCCGGTGGATCGTTGTCCAACCCACGCAAAGCAGCCACACCGCTGCTTGCGACCTTTGGCGGGATCGTCGGCCCGGCAGTTTTCTTTATCAGCGGCGCGATGCTGACCGGCACGACGGCGGAATTCGGCAAAGGCTGGGCGGTCCCCTGTGCGACCGACATCGCGTTTAGCTATCTCGTCGCACGATTGATCTTTGGGATCGGTCACCCCGCGATCGCGTTCCTTCTCCTGCTGGCGATCGCTGACGACGCGGCCGGTTTGGTGATCTTGGCGGTCTTTTATCCTTCAGCCCCGATTGAACCGATGTGGCTGCTGCTGACCGCCGCCGCGATGGCGACCGCGTGGCTGCTTTCGAAACTGAAAGTGCACTCCCACTGGTTCTACATTCTGGGCCCTGGGATCGCTTCGTGGTTTTCGTTCTATCAAGCGAACATCCACCCCGCGCTTGGACTTGTCCCGATCATTCCGTTCCTGCCTCACGCCGCGTCCGACTTGGGGATCTTCGCCCGCGAAGAACTCAACCGCCAAGACACGTTGAACGAATTCGAACACTTCTGGAAAGTCCCTGTGGAAATCATCCTGGGCCTTTTTGGTATGGTCAACGCCGGTGTTGTCATGAGCAGCGTCGGTACCGGCACATGGCTGGTATTGGCCGGATTGCTGCTCGGCAAACCCGTCGGCATTACCCTGATGACGCTGTTCGCCGAAAAAGTCCTGCGTTTGGAAAAGCCAGCCGGGATGGACTATCGCCACGTGGTTTCACTCGGCATGGTCGCCGGGATCGGATTCACCGTCGCCTTGTTCGTTTCGGTCGCGGCCTTCAAACAGCCTGGTGCGATCCAAGACTCTGTCAAAATGGGCGCGCTGCTTAGCTTTGCCGCCGCTCCACTTGCGGTCCTGATCGCCAAAGGACTCGGTGTCCGCGCCGGTGATCATGCCGGCCTCGTCGGTGACACGACCGCCGAAGCCGCCACCGAACCGGCCTAAGAACGGTTAAGATCACGTCCCATCACAATGAACCGCTAGTCTTTACGAGTCCCTAGAAGCCGACATGGATGCAAACGAGTTTGATCCCCAGGAACTTCCCCCAGAAGCGATCGGCGAAAGCGAACAGGAACGACCACAGCCCGCCGACGACCCGATCGTCGACACGGCTCCTCCGGAAAAGACATCGCTGTTTGATGAGATGCGGGCGACGATTGATCGGCTGGAACGGGACAAGACTTCTCGCGGCGATCTAAAGATCTTGTCGCGGACGCTGCTCGAACTCCGTTACGCGTTCAAAGTATTCCGTCCGTATCGGCGTCGGCGCAAAGTCACAATCTTTGGATCGGCGCGGACGCAACCGGATCACCCTGACTACCAAAGCGCGGTCGAACTTGGCCGTGCCATGGCAGGCCATGGTTGGATGGTGATCACGGGCGCTGGCGGTGGCATCATGCATGCCGGACATGTCGGCGCTGGAAAAGAGGCGTCGATGGGACTGAACATCATGTTGCCTTTCGAACAGGGAGCCAATCCCGTGATCGAAGGCGATTCGAAACTTGTCACAATGAAGTACTTCTTCACTCGCAAGTTGATGTTCGTCAAAGAATGCAGTGCAGTGGTCTGCTGCCCCGGCGGGTTCGGGACGCTCGATGAAGCACTCGAAACGCTGACGTTGATGCAGACCGGCAAACAAACGATGCTGCCATTGGTATTGCTTGACCATCCCGAAGGCAATTACTGGAGCGACTTCGGCAAGTTCGTCGACCGCAACCTCGGCCAAGGCGGAATGATCAGTCCCGATGACACGTCGCTTTACAAAATCACCAACGACGTCAACATTGCCGTCCAAGAAATCTTGCGTTTCTATCGTCGCTATCACAGCATGCGATACGTCCGCGACCGCTTGGTGTTCCGGCTCAAAGAACGCCTGACCGATGCAAAGCTCGCTTCGCTGAACGAAAACTTTTCTGACATTCTGGTCAAAGGCAAAATCGAACAGACTAAATCACTCCCCGAAGAAGCTGGCGAACCCGACCTCGCCGGACTCCCACGATTGGTCTTGAACTTCAACCGCCGTTCACTCGGCCGATTGCGAAAGTTGATCGACGAAATCAACGCTGACTGAGCCAACCAACTGATTCGGCAACCCAATTCAACGCCGCAGCCCGGACGCCCCAGGCGGCCAAACGCTCCGTGGTAGTCGGTCGCCTTGCGCGACGACATCGCAGACGACATCACAAGGGACGCCTCCGCAGCAAAAACGGGGGCGGAACGTTCCCGCAATGCCTTGCGAGACAGATTTGGGTTTTGAGGGTATGATAAGGAACGGTTTTACCGCCTTCCGATTCCCACCCACCCTGATCACCCTCCACGCAATGACGAATCTCAATCGCCGACGCTTTGTTGGAACCTCGCTCGCCGCCGCGGCCGGTGTCGCATTGACCACCTCGCTGCCCGCACGCAAATCCTGGGCGGCCAACGCCAACGATGAAATCAACCTCGGATTCATCAGCTGTGGCGGGCGTTCGCAAGACTTGATGGGTCAATTCTCCAAAGTCGAAGGCATCAACGTTGCCGGCCTTTGCGACGTCGATGAAAAACGATTGGGTGCGGCACAACGTCGGTTCCCCAAAGCCCAAGGCTGGACCGATCTGCGTGAATTGATCGCTTCGGAAAGTATTGATGCCGTCGTGGTCGCCACCTGCAATCATTGGCATTGCTTGGCCGCCATTTGGGCAATGGAAGCCGGCAAAGACGTCTACGTCGAAAAACCACTCTCCCACAGCCAATGGGAAGGCAAGCAGACCGTCGCTGCGGCACGAAAATACAACCGCATTTGCCAGCTCGGGACCCAACAGCGGTCTGACCCGATGCAGGCGGAAATCAAAAAGTTCCTGCACGAAGAAAAAGCGTTGGGCGAAATCAAAGCCGCCCGTGTGAACCGCTATGGTGTTCGTGGTGCGATCGGAAAACGCGACACGCCACTCTCGATCGATAAAAACGTTGCCTATGACCTGTGGCTTGGGCCGGCTGCCGACGAACCGCTCTACCGCAACAGCCTCCACTACGATTGGCACTGGGACTGGAACACCGGGTCTGGCGAAATGGGCAACTGGGGCGTGCACGTCCTGGACGACTGCCGCAACAACATCTTCCAAGACAGCGTCGCGCTGCCAAAACGAATTCTCGGTGGCGGCGGTCGCGTGGTTTACAACGACGCCGGCGAAACCCCGAACGTCCACTTCGCATACTTCGACACTGGTTCCATCCCCGTCGTGATCGGGCTCAGCAACCTGCCGGCTGCACCGGGCGCCAAAGGCAGCCCCGCCAACCCCGGTCCGTCCAGCGGATACATGGCCTACTGTGAAGGCGGTCGCTTCGAAGGCCAACGTGGACGCGCGGTCGCATTCGATAACGATGGCAAGAAAATTCGCGAGTTCCGTGGCAGCGGTGATGTCCGCCACCAACAGAACTTCATCGACGCGTTGCGAGCCGGCGACCGATCAATCCTCAACGCCGAAATCGAAGTCGGCAACGACAGCACCGGGTGGTGCAATCTCGCCAACATCGCATTCCAAGCCGGCCAGGCATACGAGCCAGCGACCGCAAACCAAGTCGACCTCCCCCAGTGGAAAGAATTGCTTGGCGAAATGGAATCACACCTTGGTGCCCATGGCTTGAAACTCACCGACAACGAAATCAAACTCAGCCCGATGCTGGAATTGGATCCAGAAACGGAGCAATTCGTTGGCACCGATGCTGAACTGGCCAACCCACTGCTCAAACGTCAGTACCGCCCTGGCTACGAAGTGCCCGAACTGGCCTGAGCCAGTTAACTCCTTCGC
This sequence comes from Rhodopirellula sp. MGV, assembly GCF_002251265.1. Classification (NCBI taxonomy): domain Bacteria; kingdom Pseudomonadati; phylum Planctomycetota; class Planctomycetia; order Pirellulales; family Pirellulaceae; genus Rhodopirellula; species Rhodopirellula sp. MGV. The sequence continues at coordinate 80,444 of NZ_NPDI01000004.1, forward strand.
AACTTCACGAGGTAATCGCTAATCATAGAACGACCTATTTGCCGTGCGGTTCGACGAAACCGCTTACCTCCGTTCGTTTGAGGGTCCTTCGCGATGCCAATGTTTGCGATCTCACGCCAGACAATAACAACCAATCTGGCGCCTCGACGCCAGACTGGTTTCGCGCCGGCCGGCGCGATTCACTGGCTCGCGATCGCGTTCTCCCTCATCCTCTCGCCTCTCGGATTGTCGTCGATCGCATCGGCGCACGACACCGATCCCCACGACCACCTCACACCGCCCGCGACGCAGGCGGTTGTGGAGCAGGCCGAAGCGGGCGAATTGCTAATCACCGACCTGCGGCAAGCAACGCGACTCTACGATCACCCGACCCTGAAATCGGTCCCCGTCGATTTCAAGGCGACGGTCAATTACTGGGACATTCGCGACACGGATATCTTTGTCGAAGATCAGTTTGACGCACTTTATCTAGAAGCCCCTCCCGAATACTTCCGGCAACATCAACGCCTCCCACCTGGTACACAAATTCGCATTCGTGGTCAGTTAAAAATTGATCACTTCTTTGTCGTTGCCGACGAGATTGAAATCCTTGACGAACCACTTCAGATTTCATCTCGCGCCGTTCACATCAGCGAGCTCAACGTCGGCGAACTCTGGTCACACTATGTCCGCACCCATGGCAAGCTTCGCGAAATCATTCATGTTGGCAGCCTCTGGCAAGGCCTCTGCACGTCTCGCAACGCGGACTTCGTTATTCAGCGGCGTGACGAATCGCATTACTTCGAATGGGAGCGTCTGCTTAACCGCACGGTCGAAATCAGCGGCACGTTAAGCTGCGAAATGGACACTGACTGGAATCCGACGCGATACATCTTCTTTACCAACGAAGAAGACCCGCCTCTTCGTTCCGCAGGCGAATCGTCGTTCCAGTCCGCACTGCAGTTGCCGACGATGCCCACCAGCTATGCCGACGCAAGGCAAGCTCCGGCAGGTACCTCGCTTTATCATCTCAACGGCCAAATCGTCGAAGTCGTCCCAAAGAAGCACTATCTGATTGAACGCAACGGTGAAAGCATCGTTGTTGACTCGGCAATCATCGATGCCTCCCTCGTCGGTAACTTGGTCGATGCCTACGTCTACAAAACCGGTCCGCACGAATTCCAAAGCGTGTACGTGGCGGCGCACGGCAAACGTCGCCTTATGCCTCCGTCAACAACAAACATCAAAACGATTGACTTGCCCGAACTTCCGATGCGGGCAAAGCTGACGGGCACCTATATCTCGACACACCGTGATGGCGACAACACCTACATCACGCTCCGTGACCAAGGCATCGACTTTGTCGCCAAACTTGACTCCGCAACCAGCGATGTCCGCAACCTCGATCTGCCAACCGCGCAACTGATATCCGTGACCGGACTGGCTGTCCCGATCAGCGACAAAGACGTTGCACCGAACGAGGACGTGCAACCATTCCTGGCGATCGAAGTTCCAACGATCGACGACATCCATGTGGTCTCGCGCTGGTGGCAATTCTCACCCTCCATCGCCGTCGCCGGGCTTGGCACCATCGCGACCATCTGCACGCTTGGCATGGTCTGTTTCGCCACGCTCTGGCTTCGCCTGCAACGCACCGCGAACGACAATCGACAATTGCAGTCGCAACTGGTGCAAAGCCAAAAACTCGATGCGCTCGGACGTCTTACCAGTGGTGTCGCCCATGACTTCAACAACCTGCTAACCGGGATCTCGTCCAATCTGGAATTGATCGAGCGCGCCGAAAACACGCACAGCGGAAACAGCATCGAATGCCTCCACTCGGCCAAACGCTGCACCCACCAAGCAACCAAGCTGGTCAGATCGCTGCTCGGATTTTCCAGACAAACCAATGTCGAACTCCTGCCCGGCGATATCAACGAAATCGTCGAGGAAACGGTACTGTTGGCGCGATCGACGTTTTCCCCGGACATCAAGATCATCACCACGCTCGCGCCCAACCTTCCCGCCTGCCGCTTCGATCACACGCAACTTGGACAAGTCCTACTGAACCTCTGCTTCAACGCAAAAGACGCTTACGAAGACGACGCCGGCACGATCCGCTTGGTGACGAAGTTCGCCCATTCACCCAACCGCCCTGGCTCGATCATCATCCAATGCCAAGACGATGGCATGGGAATGGACGAGGAAACGCAATCGCGAATCTTCGAACCGTTCTTCACAACCAAAAAGGTTGGCGAAGGAACCGGCCTTGGACTTTCCCTTGCCTACGGGATCATCAAACAACACGGTGGCGAAATCGAGTGCGTCAGCCAGCCTGACGCGGGCACGACGTTTACGATCGAACTGCCTGTCGAAGACATCCGCGCCAAGTCACTCGATGGCGAATCGTTCGTGGCAAAGCCTCACAAGCGACACACCGCACCGCTCTCCTCAGCGATCGCATCGGCAATTCCCCCAGCCGCCAATCTCGCCAATTCCCCCGCGTCGATCACAGAAGAAACGACGGCCCCATTCCATATTCTGCTCGTCGACGATGACGAAGAGGTTCGCCGGGTCGCCACACTAAGCTTCGAAACGCTCGGGCACCACGTCACCGCCGTCGGCTGCGGCACCGACGCAATCCAAAAGCTAGTCGACGGACTGACGCCGGATGTCGTGATCCTGGACTTGATCATGCCACTCGTCTCCGGATCCGAAACGCTCGAACGCATCAAACAATACCAACCCGACCTACCCGTCGTGATCTGCAGCGGGGTGGTCAATGAAGTTCAACAACGACTGCAAGACTGCGCCTATCGCCCCGACGCCTGCATCGCCAAGCCATTCCGTTTGGCAGACCTCAACGCGACCCTTCATCAAGTCTGCAGTGACCAGGGACAACGCAACCCACACTCACAGGGAAAGTCGCAGGGAAAATTACAGGGGCAGGACAAAATCGAAGCCGCAGCATCACGTTCGCCGCCTTAGCGTTTTACAACGCGACTCACATTGCGAACGCTCACAATGCCATTCGCATGGCAACATCGCGTCGAAGCTGACGCTTATACTGACGCCCCTCGCAACCTGTCCCCGAGGGCCTTTTGATGAACCGTCTGCCAGCGTCACGTCCCGCCGCCCGACGTTTTTGCAACTCCCGTTTCAGTCCGCCGGTGACTGCACTCACGCTGCTGCTGATAACGCTCACCACCCTCCCCAATTCGGCAAACGCGGACACGCCGACAACACGTCCAAACGTGCTCGTCATCTTGGCGGACGATCAAGGCTGGGGCGACCTTAGCCTGCATGGCAATCCCAATCTCCAAACGCTGAACATCGATTCGCTCGCCCGCGATGGCGCACAGTTCACCAACTTCTATGTCTGTGCCGTCTGCTCCCCGACCCGCGCCGAGTTCCTCACCGGTCGCTACCACAATCGCATGGGCGTCTACAGCACCTCGTCAGGCGGTGAACGATTTAGCGCCGACGAACAGACGATCGCCCAGCGATTCAACAATGCCGGCTACAACACCGCCGCCTTCGGAAAATGGCACAGCGGCATGCAGTGGCCGTACCACCCCAACGCCCGCGGCTTCGACGAGTTCTATGGTTTTTGCAGCGGCCATTGGGGACTCTACTTCGACCCGATGCTGGAACACAACGGACAGATCACACACGGCAAAGGCTTCATCATTGACGACCTGACCGATCACGCGATCGACTTCATTGACCAGTCGGATGAAAAGCCGTTCTTTGTGTACCTGCCGTACAACACGCCGCACTCCCCCATGCAGGTCCCTGACGAATACTGGAACGCTTTCAAAGACCAACCGATCACACCAGACCCGACACCAGCCAACGCCGCGAAACAAGACACGCCGCATACGCGCGCAGCACTGGCGATGTGCAAGAACATCGATGACAACGTCGGGCGACTAATCGAACACCTCCAATCGACCGGCAAAGCCGACAACACAATCGTCGTCTACTTCAGCGACAATGGTCCCAACGGATGGCGATTCAACGGCGGCATGAAAGGTCGCAAAGGTTCGACCAACGAAGGCGGCTTGCGTTCACCACTCGTCATTCGATTCCCAAGTCAAATTGCCGCCGGGACCAAGATCCGCACCGTCAGCGGCGCGATCGACTTGCTGCCCACTTTGTCTGAACTTGCCGGACTCGATTGGCAATCGATACAACGCGACGGAAAACCAATCGACGGCATCTCACTCGCGAAAGAACTCGCCGGTGCAACACGAAGCCTGTCCGCTGACGATCGCATCCTGTTCGGCAGTTGGAAAAACCGCAGCACCGCACGAACTCAAAAGTACCGTCTCCACAGCAGCGGAGAACTCTACGACATCGAGAACGATCGCAACGAACAAACGGACATCGCCAGCAAACGCCCCGACATCGCAGTTCACCTGTCCAAAGAGCTACAGCGGTGGGAGACTGAAACCGCAAAGGAAAACGGTTCCGCGAAATCGCGCCCGTTCACGATCGCGCATCCCGACGCAGTTTGGACGCAGTTACCCGCGCGAGACGCGACCTTTAGCGGCCAAATCAAACGCAGCAATCGATTCCCCAACTGCACCTACCTAAAGAACTGGTCTGACGTTTCCGACAAAATCCAGTGGGATGTCGAGGCGTTGTCGTCCGGACGATACGAAGTGCAGATGTACTACGCTTGCCCAAAGTCGGATGTCGGCGCAACGATCGATTTGACGCTTGGTGATTCACGGCTTGCCACGCAAATCGATCGGCCAGCCGAAAGCCCTTTCGTCGGCGCGGCCCATGACCGAGTCGAACGTCAAGAAGGTGACGTCAAGCGTTGGCAACCGATCACCTTGGGGACCATCGCAGTAACTCCTGGTCAGCATACGCTAACGCTTCGTGCGACTGAAATTCCGGGCAGCCAGGTTTGTGAAATGCGTCTACTGATGCTTCGCCGCATCGACTAGTCCGCAAAACGATCTTAGATGAGGGGCATTCGTGAAACGCGTAGCCCGACATTCAACTTAGAAGACGCCATCGAACGTTGCGTGCAAACCGCAGTGGCTCAACGCGAACTCGATGAATCGGCTCGCTTGCCACCAATCCTCTTGACTTCTGACCTATAGGGAATCGATGGTTCGCCGAATCTGCGGTAGCGAAACAACTCAAGCGATACATCCGACAGAGTTCGCGTTCATTTGACCGTAGCCCACCCCGAGACGCCAATCGCAGTCGCTCCAACGATAGTGAGTAGTACCGACGCAATCGCACAAACTGCAGCAATAACAAAGACTGATGACTCGGAGCTGTTTAGAGAGTCGACACGCTGGGCCCCGTGGACGTACCAGCAACCGACTCCAGCGCATAGCAATGCGGCTGGTACAGGTGGGACCAAACTAGAGAGCGCAATTTCCAAAGCAGGGCTGTTGGGGAAATCTGCTTTGGTTACGACGCAGATGAACACAAAACCGCTAAAAAAACCAAAAACCGAAAGGATTGCAAATGTCTGTGATGGCGATTGTGTAGCGTTCATTTCGTATGGCAAGATTAGTCAGCAAAAATCACCGATAGGCTCCTGGTACGACGGAAAGCGATTCGCGTTAGCTTCTACGGAATCCCCCCGGCGAACGATTTCAATCGCGTGGCCGCAGCAAATGACTGACCACTTCATTGAACACAACTCGGCGGCTCACGTGCATCGAGTTGTTCGCGATCTACGCTGGACGACAGCTTGCAGTTCGCCGCTGACGACAAGTCTAGCCGATCGGCATTGCGAAGGGTAACGAGTCGCGAACTATCAGCCGGAACACCAGGCGTCAAATGGTCTTGAATCCTGCTCCTGCTCGATCAGCGGTCCTGGCAAAACGAGCGCCAATACCCCCGGCACTGCCAACCACACGTGAGTGTCCTCCCACTCTAACCCAACGAGCGAGAGAACATACGCCCATGCGAATGCGTAGCTCATCAGTTCAGCGAGAGAAAAGCCACGCACCGAAGTCGCTTCCGTGGTCAACACAATTCACGTCAATCAACTGCGATAACGCCGCCGATGCTCCAACGGCGGCATTTAGACTTTGATTCAAACGAACGCGCGATCCGCCGCCTGGGCCCATCGAAATCGTGCCAGCGATTACGGTTGTTTAAAACGGTCAATTGTCATCCGAGGCAATTTCTGCGCCACAAGAATCGCAACGAAGGTCAGTGTGCAGCATCTGGCCGCAATTTCCGCATGCCCAAATAGTCTCCTCGTACGGTCCTGTGATCGTCCCTTCAAAATCACACCCAGCGATTTTCTTCTGCAGACGCAAGTGTTCCGCAAGGCATCGAAACAGGAGCCAACTCAAAAATGCGCCAATTGCCGCAGACATTGATGCGACAAGGCCCCACCAGGAAAATGTCAGGAGCAGCCCGACGGCAATGAGCGAGCCGAGCATAAGTGACCCAATCGCCACCATGTCAACAAGCGTCTCCAGTCCGGTCCCTCGTCGAAGTCGTCGCTTTTCCGTTCGCTGCGTTGTTACTGTCAAATTGAATCTCTAAGGACGAAGTTTGGCCGACACCGAGGCCGGGCGGTGGACGAAACCCTTCAATCAAACGCGACTCCCGATCTTCGCGTGCACGCATCGATTAAGTCGGCAAACGACAGGGTTCAGAAGGGCCGCGCATACGACTCTCCACTTCAAGAAACGTCAATTCGCGACCTCCATTGCAACCGTGGTTCGCCGCCTATCGCGAGCCCTTTCCGTCTAGTGCAACAGTCGGTCGGGATCAAGAATCCAGTAGACAACATCTGCACCAATCAGAGATGTGATGACATAGGCAAACGTCCATCCGAATACCAGGACGATCATAATGGGCAGACCGCCCTGCGACCAACCGATTCGCGGCCCAATCTGAAAGTTCGCCCATGTTGAACAGCAAAAGGCGGCGAGAAGTAATGGATACACGATCGGTGGCGGCAATGAATGGCGTGAGACCGCGAATACTGCAGCGATCGAGCAGTATGTCAACACGATCGCGCGAAGCGCCCCAAAATTGCGTCGCCAAGTGGACGGCTCGCGCCCGGATGAGGAGCGGCCAGTGTCTTCGGCCGGTGCGACGTATGGATTGGTGTCTTCTGGCAACGATGGCAGCGTATTCAAACGTCAGATCTTTAGTCGCGAACAATTTCGTTTATGTGGCCGCCGCACTTCATAGTACACCACTCGGCGGCTCACGTGCATCGAGCTGCTCGCGGCCTACGCTGGACGCCCGCTTGCAGTTCGTCGCTGACGACGAGTTTACCCGATCGCATTTGCGAACCGTAGCGAGTAGCGAATTGGCAGCGGGAACCTCAGGCGTCGGACTGTCTTGAATCGTGCTCGTGCTCGTGCTCGTGCTCGTGCTCGTGCTTGTGCTCAGCAACGCGGTGCTCGTACTCGCAACCGGTTGCCAGGAATCGGATTGCCTTCATCGTCCAAGTCAACCGCGCACCAATCAAACCGCGCACCAATCAAACCGCGCACCAATCAAACCGCGCACCAATCAAACCGCGACATCAAGAGCGATCAATAGGAAGCAGAGGTTTCGTGAAATCCGCTGCGCGACCTTCGAACGCACCATTCAATCCGTCGACAAAACAGATAAACCACGAAGTTCGCGAAGAACACGAAGTAGAAACGGACATGACCACGAGACGCTGGCCATTGTAGCCACACCTACCATCGCGAACGGCGGTCATCACCGAGGACCGCTAATGTGGTTTCCATTTGCAAACGCGTGATGCAGTCCTTCGGCGGATGAAGGGTTTTCCGCTACTCGGAAATCAGCGGTGGCGTGATGCCAATGGAAATACCATTGGATGGATTTAGCTTGGAGTCCGAGTACCAACCAATGTACCGGCCTCGGCGGTGGAACTCTACATCAACAGGCAGCCACCATTCCAGATAGGATGCTCCAACATCGCTAATCGCTTTAACCGGGGAATCTACAATGCAACGCGTTACCGGTGAATAAATCCTATAGTGAATTGCGACAGCATTCGGGGAGCGGAACTCGTAGGTGTGTGTTGTGGCTAAAAGCCAGGTGGCAGGCCCGTACGAGGCAAAATAGAGAGCCACCAACAGCTTAGCCACCGATTTCAGGAGCGAACTGGTACGCGAACGCTCGTTCATAAGATTGCTCACTGCAAAGATCAATAACAGGATGAGCATTAATACCGCTGACACAAGCAGTCCAAACGCACCAAAGTTCATCCCGACCGCAAACACGACCGCCAAGAATGCGGGGCCCAGCAGTAGTGACGACAAGGAGAATCGCGGCGATTTTCTCATTTCAGTCGGATAACGGTAGAAATCACGAAGAACGGGCGAACGACTTGCAAGCAGACGAGAAAACGCACCACCCGTCCTCCCGGCGAGTAGACTGAGGTCTCGTTGGATTAGGCTACGCTTCCCCACGCTTGCCTTCAAACCACTGCCAATCCGCACGCGGATGCGATGGTCATTTGGCTTGTTGCGTTACCATTCCAAGCCGACTCCATTGTCTTCAAGGCCCATCAGCTCCCGCCAGCGGCATTCAATTAGCGCAGTGTAGTGATGTCCCCTCACTCCATAATTGCCGAGAGCAAACCCATCATTCACCTCAACCAGAATCGTACGCCCATCATCAGTCACCGCCCAATCCATTCCATATCCGATCGGAGCGTTTTCAAAGCAGTCTATCGCATCGCGAATCGTATCAACATTGGGGACGACAAGCGGGTCGCCCTTGTAATGAGATAAATTCAAGACTTTGCCTCGCAATATCGAAGCACGCCATTCCGTGGCCAGCCCAACGACCTCTTGAACGATCACAGGTTCTTCAGGTGGAACCCCAGAAAGCGAAATGAAGTCACGATAGGCGTTTACGACCTTCCCAGCGAAAAGTTTGTGGCGGTCGCGAGGCTTGACGTGAACGGGTAAACGGTCAGGTTGAGATGATTCCCAATCTCGAACTTGCGCCATGGTCGTTTCAAAAATCTCACGCCCCACGAATCGTACAAGGGATGTTGGGAAATCAAGATTCGGAGGTTCAGGGCGGCCTGCTCGAATGACCGCATCACGCACAACAGCCACAGAACCGTACACCAACGTATGCTCGGGATCGCCGATAAGATCAGCGTCAAGTTCACCCGCATTGAGTTGTTCACGCTCAAAGCCAACTACGTCGTACCCGCGTTGCCAGAACCAATAGTTGCCCTGGGCAGCTTGGAGATAACGCGGGTCGCCTTGCTTCGCGTTTAGGCTGTAGACTCGCATTCAGTTGTTCTCAGCAAGATTACGGTAACGATCACGTGACCGCCGCAAACGCCTGACCACTTCATTGAACACAATTCGGCAGCGCACGTGCATCGATTGGGTCGCGGTTTACCCACGACGACAGTCTGCCGTTCGCCGCTTGCAACAAGTTTACCCGATCGGCATTGCGAAGGGTAACGAGTTGCGAACTAGCAGCCGGAACGTCAGGCGACAGATTGCCTTTAATCGTGCTCGTGCTCAGCAACGCGCTGCTCAAACTCGCGATCGGTTGGCAGACGCCGGCTTGAGGTGGGATTCGCCCAGCACATCTTGCCGAGCCGCTTCCAAAAGGTTCGGCACTATGGCTGGATGAGTGCCAATTCGTCGA
>NZ_NPDI01000022.1:0-47066 GCF_002251265.1 Rhodopirellula sp. MGV
GCAAGAACCTGGACAACATTTTGAAGTTTGTCTGCAACGTTCACCTTCGCGATACGCGTCCGGACGCGTTTCAAGTCAGTGTCGGACAAGGCGAAGTCGACTATGGCAAACTGATCACGCAGCTCGAGCGTGAAAAGTATGACCGTGCGTTGACGGTCAATATGATGCCGATGGAAAACCTGGACCATCGCGTCGAACTTCGCAAGCTGCGACGCTTGCTGGAAACCCTGGTGTGATCTCGCTCGACGCGAGCTGGCGGAAGTCGATCACCCGGGTGTTAGACGATTTTGCCGAACCCAGCTACGTTCGCGCGTCTCAAACATTCCGGGCGTTGCGTCAACCGACCATGCCAAGTCGCCGGCGACTGAGCCCTCGGCTTGCCTATGGTCGCCATCGTGGGCCCGCACGTCGCGGTTGCCGCCATGCGGCCGTGGTCATCGTGATTTACCCGCACCGCGAAACCGGTCGGCCTTGCATCGCGCTGACGCGGCGGCCAATGACGCTGTCCCACCACGCAGGCCAAATCTGCTTGCCTGGCGGACGCGTAGAAAACGGCGAGGTGGCAATCGAGGCGGCGAAACGCGAATACCACGAAGAACTGGGAGTCGAGCTCGATCGTGCGACATGCCTGGGGACGCTTCCGAAGATCTATGTCTATGCCAGCGACAACTTGGTCGACACCTTTGTGTTGGTCCACCAAGACCACTTGCCGGTGTGGGCCCCCGATCCAACGGAAGTTGACCAAGTGATCGAGATCCCGCTCAGTGCGCTCAGCCGACTGGGCCGAACGGCGGCTGATTCGATTGTCCAAATCGATTCTGTTCGCCGCGGTAAGGTCGCCGAGGGTGACGAGGTATTCAATTACGGATTCAGTTACCCGGCGATTGACCTGGTCGATTGCGAGGGACGCCAGCACCAAGTGTGGGGAGCAACAGCGATGCTGCTCGCCCAGTGGGGTGAGGTGCTACACCGTGCCCAGAGTGGCAACGGCTGATGAAAACATCGGAATGAGACTTCGAGGCACGGTGTCGGTTAACGTTCAGTGTGAAGTTTTGCCGACATTGCTTCAGCATGACTCGCCCGCAGCAGATTGGGGCGAGCCGTCGCGGTTGTTCGGCCAATGAAAGCACTTACCTTGGCCGACTCGCTAGCGCATCCTACAATCGCGGTGACTGATTTCACGACATCCACCTTGGCGTTTGCGAACTCCCCGGTGAATGACGTTTTGAAACGAAGATTTACACGAAACCACTTTTAGAGGGTCAGTGACATGGCATCCGAAGCCGTCGTCGAGTTTACCGAAGAGAATTTTGAGGCCGAAGTGATGCAAGCTGACGGCCCCGTCCTCGTTGATTTCTGGGCACCCTGGTGCGGCCCTTGCCGTGCAATCGCCCCAATGATCGACCAATTGGCGTCCGAAAATTCGGACAAGAAGGTCGGCAAATTGAACATCGACGAAGCCCCCGGGATCGCCCAAAAGTACGGTATCACCGGTATCCCAACGCTGTTGGTGTTCAAAAACGGCGATGTAGAGCACAGCTTCCGCGGTGGAAACACCACCAAGGCTGCGCTGCAAGAAGCCCTCGACGCTTCTCTGTAAGCTCTCTCGTTTGATTTTGGCCGCTCTCCCGTAGGCGGGAGAGCCGTGTCAGGTGGCGGTTTGCGTACCGACTTGGCCAAGGCCACTCCCTTCCCTAGCGGCCCGTCGTTTCAAGATTAACCACGGGCTAGAATGGGACTCCAATCGCCGCTGCCTGCGAAACGCATTCGCAGAGTATTTGCGCTGGGCATTTACGCTGAGCACCGGCGAGTCTTCTTTGTTTCTCACGCAAGCAGGCGAAAGCAATGCTGCAATACCTTCGATTGCTCGAAGACATTCTCGAGTCGGGCTCGGATCGTGGAGACCGAACGGGAGTGGGCACCCGAAGCCTGTTTGGCCGCCAAATGACCTTCAATTTGGAAGAAGGTTTCCCGCTTCTAACCACCAAAAAACTGCACCTTCGTTCGATCATTTTCGAACTGCTGTGGTTCTTGCGCGGCGACACGAACATCGCTTGGCTGAACGAAAACGGCGTGCGGATCTGGGACGAATGGGCCGACGAAAACGGCGATTTAGGGCCTGTCTATGGGCACCAATGGCGGTCCTGGCCGGCCCCGGATGGCCAGACGATCGACCAGATCGCTTGGGTCGAAAACGAGATCCGCAACAACCCGCTCAGCCGTCGCTTGATCGTCTCCGCTTGGAACGTCAGCGAAGTCAACCGCATGGCGTTACCACCGTGCCACACGCTGTTTCAGTTTTATGTGGCGGACAATCGTTTGTCGTGTCAGCTGTACCAGCGCAGCGCAGACGTGTTTCTGGGCGTCCCGTTCAATATCGCCAGCTACGCGCTGCTGACGTTGATGATGGCCAAGGTCACCGGGCTGCAACCAGGCACTTTCGTGCACACCTTCGGCGACGTGCACCTGTACCAAAATCACTTTGACCAGGCCCGCGAGCAATTGACGCGAGAACCAAAGCCGCTGCCGAAACTCGTGATTTCGCGAACGCCTGAATCGATCGACGATTTCCGATTCGAAGACTTCGAAGTGATCGATTATCACCCGCATCCACACATTAAAGCACCGGTTGCCGTTTAAGCCTGTCGCGCCACGGAAGAGGCACCTATGAAACCGACGTTGACCGCCGTTGTCGCGATTAGTTCGAACGACATGATTGGCCGTGATGGCGACATGCCATGGCGTCTGAGCAGCGATTTGAAGCGTTTTAAAGCCCTGACGATGGGCGGCGTCCTGATCATGGGCCGCAAGACATTTGATTCGATTGGCAAACCGCTTCCTGGACGGCGAACAATTGTCGTGACACGCAATGCCGATTGGGGGTGCGAAGGTGTCGAGGTCGCCCACTCGCCTGAGGCAGCGGTCACCCAAAGTGGAAACGATCCCGCCTTTGTTGTAGGCGGGGCGGAGATTTACCGCCAACTGATCGATCGCTGCAATCAGATTTTTTTGACGCGTGTCTTGTGCGAAGTCGGTGGCGACACAGAATTACAGCTCGACTTGTCTGAATTTGCCGTGATTGAGCAATCGCGGATCCCCGCAGGTCCGAAAGATGAGTATCCGACCGAGTTTCTGCGTTTAAAACGTCGCGAAACTTGACTGCCAGCGTGACGGCGTGCGTGCTCAAACCCGCCGTTTGGGAGCAATCCACAAAGCGTTTGGGTGGTCACTTTGGTCGCGAAACGCGAGTGGAATTAAAAATCCCGAAAAAGGCTGGAAAGTGGCCATTGAGCAAAAAGGGGGCCATTCGCTATAGTCCGGGATTCGCGGACAGCACTTTTTCGTTTTTTGCGTGTGGCGGGCCTTTTCACAAGGTTTCAGGCCGCCGAGGGACCATCCCCGCGGTGCTGCCACAGTCCAGTTTGCACGAGATATTTGCAGGAGCATTGCTATGCCCCGTTTGTTGGGCGTCGACATTCCGAACGACAAACAGATCCAGTATTCGCTGACCTACTTGTACGGCGTTGGTTTATACAGCGCACGTGAAGTATGTGAGAAACTTGGGATCGATCCGACGCGACCCGCGACGGAGATCAACGAAGACGAGCTGGGTCAAATTGCAGCATTGCTGGAACGCGACTACACGGTTGAAGGTCCCCTTCGCCGCCAGGTCACGCAAAACATCAGCCGCCTTCGCGAAATCAAATCATACCGCGGCATGCGTCACCGCATGGGCTTGCCAGTCCGCGGTCAGCGCACCAAGACCAACTCGCGAACGCGAAAAGGTCCAAAGAAGACCGTCGCCGGAAAGAAAGGCGTCAAGGACCTTCGCTAGCGTTCTTTATTACCGATTCAGTTACCGATTTTTGCGTTTAGGACTTTGCCGTGGCAAAGAGCAACAAGAAAAAACGAGTCCGTCGCAACGTGACCAATGGCATCGCCCACATTCACGCGACGTTCAACAATACCACTGTCACTATCACCGATGCCAAGGGCGACACCTTGTGCTGGGCGAGTGCGGGCACGAGCGGATTCAAAGGAAGCCGCAAGAGCACCCCGTTTGCCGGCCAATGTGCTGCTCAACAGGCCGCCGAAAAGGCGACCAAGTTCGGTATGCGTGACGTCGAAGTGCGAGTCAAAGGCCCGGGTTCGGGTCGCGAAAGTGCAATCACCGCGCTGCAATCGGCGGGATTGAAGGTCAAGTTGATCGAAGACGTGACCCCCATTCCTCACAACGGATGCCGACCACGCAAAAAGCGTCGCGTCTAATTCCTTACTTCGTCGATTCAGGCACCCCGCATGCTGCGTGTATACGCGCAGCAACCTGGTGTCGCGTCGATTCATTCAATTCGCAATCGTACTCCCCAGCGACAAGGTTACATCGCAATGCATATCCGTTGGCGTGGAATGGAGCTTCCCAGCACACTGGAAGTTGACCGCGATTCACTTTCGCAAACCTACGGCAAATTCACCGCAGAGCCTTTCGAGCGTGGTTTCGGCACCAGCGTCGGTAACTCCATCCGACGTGTCCTGCTGAGCAGCTTGATGGGTAGTGCCGTCACGCAGATCAAAATCCGTGGCGCACAGCACGAATTCACCAACATTCCAGGCGTTCTAGAAGATGTCACCGACATCGTCCTGAACGTGAAGAGCTTGGTCGTTCGCAACCACAGCGAAGCGACCCGCGTGATCACCGTCGAAGCCGATAAGGCTGGCGAGATCCGCGGCAGCGACATCCAGACGGATCAAGATGTCGAAATCATCAACCAAGACATCGTCTTGGCAACCTTGACCGAAGACGTCCCTTTCATGATGGAAATGGTCGTCGAAAACGGACGTGGATATGTCCCCGCGACCGAACACAGCAGCGCCGACCACGAAATCGGAATCATCCCGATCGACGCGGTCTACAGCCCTGTGACCCGTGTCCGTTACGACGTCGAAGAGACCCGTGTCGGCCAAAAAACCAACTATGACAAGCTGGTTCTGGAAATCTGGACCGACGGAAGTGTGAACCCGGAATTGGCGCTCGTCGAAGCCGCCAAGATCCTGCGTAAACACCTCAACCCGTTCGTCCAATATCGCGAACTCGGACCGAGCATCTTCTCGGCCGCTCGCGGTGGGGCCGGATCGCCCGAAGCACAGCTGGAAGCCAAGCTCAACATGACGCTTGCCGACCTCCGACTTTCCGTGCGGGCTAACAACTGCCTGGAAAGCGAAAACATCCAAACCGTGCGTGACCTCGTCCAACGTAACGAAGATCAGTTGCTGGAAGTCCGAAACTTCGGTGACACGACGCTGAACGAAGTCCGCGAAAAGTTGGCCCAATACGGCCTGCACCTCGGCATGCGAGTGCCAGCCCAACCGTTGTTCTAGGTTCTGCCGAACCTGTCCACCGGGCAAGCCAACTGCTGTAACCACAATATAAGTCACCAACCCATACCTGAACTGTCATGCGACACCGACGACATGGCCGCACCCTGGGACGTAGCCCCAGCCATCGCAAGGCCCTGCTGAAAAACCTCGCCAGCGCCCTGTTCCTGACCGAACGCGACGCCGAGTTGGATGAGAACGCGCCCAAGGTTGCCGGTCGTATCACGACCACGCTGCAAAAGGCCAAGGAAGTTCGTCCATTGGTCGAGAAGTGCATCACTATCGCCAAGAAGTCTCTCCCACACGCCGAAGCCGCGAAGGAATTCGCTTGCGACGCTGACCGTGGCTCGGACGAGTACAAGAAATGGCGTGAAAGCGATAACTGGAAGAAATGGGCCGACGCCCGTGGACCAGTCGTCGCCGCACAACGCCGCGTTGTTCAAATGATCGGTGACCGCGAAGCGACCGCAGTCTTGTTCGACATCGTTGCCGAACGTTACGTCGATCGCCAAGGTGGTTACACCCGCATCGTACGCTTGGCCATGCCTCGCCTCGGTGACGCCGGTACTCGCGCTATTTTGGAATTGGTTGGCAAGAACGATCGCGTCAACCGCGCCGCCGAACGCCCTGCCTTCGATAGCGAAGCACCTGCCGAAGAACCAGCAGCAGAAGAAGCAAACGCAGAATAAGCTCGCTTCGAGAAACGACATCGACGGACAAGTCAGCTAATGCCGACTTGTCCGTTTTTTTATGCGCTCGCAGCTCGCGATGTTCAAACTGCTGCACGAGTCACGCTGCACTCGTCTATTCGACCGCTTCGGCGTCAACGAACCAACGCGTGGGTGATACACCTTGCGAAGGGTACAACTGCAAATTGCGTTCGCCAAACAAAACCTGTTTGAGTGCCTCACGCTTCGCCGAACCCGTGATAATAAACCAAATGTCCTTGCCGGCCGAAATCGCCGGATAAGTCATCGTGTAGCGATGAGCTTGAAACTTGGGGACATAGTTTTCAATGAACGACGCGTCGGTTACACCGAGGGCTTTCGTCTCGGGAAACAGTGATGAAGTGTGCGCGTCGTCACCCATTCCCAGCAGTACCAGATCAAAAGTTGGCATCGCGGTTCCAAAGAATGCTTCCATCTCAGATGCGTAGGCTCGTGCTGCTTCCGCTGGGGCATCGACCTGAACCTGCACGGGATGAACATTCGATTCTTTGACCGGGATGTGGTCCAACAGGGCGTTTTTGACCATCTTGTAGTTGCTGTCGGAGTGGTCATGGGGCACGTTTCGCTCGTCGCCCCAAAAGAAATGGATTTGTTCCCATGGCAAATCTCGCGTGGCCAACATCTCATAGACACGCTTTGGCGTCGAACCTCCGGAAAGCGAGATCGAAAACGTGTCCTTCGATTTCAAGGTTTCGGTAATGAGCTCGCAGATCGAATCGGTCACGGCGTTTTGAAGCTTGGTGAGATCCGCATACGGTTCAAAAGGGAAAAATGCCACGGCGTATTTCTCGTGCGATTGAAAGGTGGCTTGATGAACCACCGGTCCTGTCGGTGATTTGAAGTCTCGATGATAGCGGATTGCTGGCTGGCTACGACACAGGTCAGCGTTTCCGACAATCATGCTATGGTGGTGGCAGCCACAAGATAGACTCCCGCAACCAGGATGCAGCCTTGATGACAACGACCACGGGATCCGAGATCACGATTCGCGACGCACAGCGTGCTGATGTTCCCCAAATTCATGCGATGCTGGGCGAACTCGCCGAGTTTGAAAAACTATCTGAGCAGTTTGTCGGAACAGCGCAGCAGATGGAAACCGAGCTGTTTGATCGTGATGGCGGCCCGAGTGCCTTCATCGCGGTCGATGCGGAGTGCGGTCCAATTGCCTACGCGATTTACTTTGAAAACTTCTCTACATTCCTGTGCCGGCGGGGGCTTTATTTGGAAGACATCTATGTCCGACCGGCGTTTCGTAAACGTGGAATTGGAAAACGGATGTTGCAACACCTCGCTTCGATCGCCGTCGAACGTCAGTGCGGGCGGATGGAATGGTGCGTGCTCGATTGGAACCAGAACGCGATCGACGTCTACGAGGCAATCGGAGGCGACGTGCTGCCCGATTGGCGGATCGTGCGACTCGATCAAGACGCGATTGCAAAACTCGCTGGCAAATAAGGGTTCAATCTTTCTAGTTTTTCGTAAGGATCCAGCCGTGTTTCCTCAATAGTCTCGTGTAAGCCAGTCGCCACGAGACGTTCCGATGAAAACACGAGCCCACCAAGAAACATTCGACCGTTGGCTGAATTGCCATACCGGCCTACTGTTAAAAGTCGCCTCGTCATTTTCCAAAGATGCGACCGATCGAGACGACTTGCTTCAAGAGATCTCGTTCCAAGTCTGGAAGTCGATCCCCGGCTATGACGGCCGCGTCAAGGAATCGACCTGGATCTATCGCGTCTCGCTCTACACCGCGATTCGGTGGGCGAAACGTGAATCCAATCGCCCCAGCACGGCAAATCTTGAACAACCCGCAATTGTCATTGACCAATCGGGACAGGACCCACGACTCGCTTGGCTCTACGAACAGATTCAAGCGTTGGAACCGATCGACCGTTCGCTAACGCTGCTGATGCTGGACGGCTACAGCTATCTGGAAATCGCCGACACCCTGGGGATGACGGAAAGCAATGTAGGTGTCCGACTCAGCCGCATCAAAAAGGATCTCACACGCAAACTTCAGCGAGAACGAAACGATGACATTCGATGAAGCCCAATCATTGTGGCAGTCACAACCGAACGACAATCCTGCGGTCAATAAAGATGCGCTGATGCGATCAGTGAAGGCCAAGTACGCGGCGTTTGACCGAGTCGCCAACGTGACCGAAGTGGCGATGTTCTGCACGCTGCTGTTCGTCGCCGCGATGTTTATGCGAGACCCGATCATACAGGGTCACGACCGGATCTTGATTCTGGCCGGAATTGCTGCTGTTGTCTCGGCAACGTCGGTGTGGACTTGGCGGCGGGCACGAAAGCGACGTGAAGTTTCCTTTGACAATTCGCTGCTCGGGATCATCGAAAAATCAATCGACGGGATTGATGATTATGCGGCACGAATGACCAGCTTCGTGTTTTGGTTTGGCGGTCCGCTTTGCTTGGGCTTGCTACTCGCCTTGTGGGTAGCAGACGAATCAAAACGCCCAATGCTTTACACCATCTTTATCCCCGCGACACTCATTTGCTTGGGGCTGAGCTACTGGCAAGTTCGACGCGAGATTCGTTTGAAACTGATTCCGCAAAGAACACAACTGGTCGAACTACAACGATCACTCATCAGTCACCAAGCGACTGTATGATGGGAGTAGATCGTTGACCGGAACGGCGATCATTTGCCCCGCAAATCAGTTGAACCAGCGATGCGACTCCCCGCTTCCAGAAATTTCTTGCTGATCGGCCTACTGATCAGCACGTTGATGCCTCATCCAACCATCCGTGGGCAATCCTATGCATTGAAACCGGCACCAAGTCCTGCGGAGAACCCCTTGAAGGGTTTGGTGCCGTACGCACGCCCGGCACCAAACCGTTTTCCACACAGCATGGAGTTCCAGTATCTCCCGCTGAGCGATTTGATGTTGGGGATGGATCAGTTTGACTGGTCACCGATGGAACGCTTGCTGGACGATATCGCATCACGAGGGAACCAGGCAGTCGTCCGCGTTTACATGGAATACCCCGGCAAGGAAAAAGGGATTCCTCAATTCCTGGTCGATGGAGGGCTGCGAGTCCATCGCTACCCCAACACCAATACCGCCCCGTTCCCGCCAACCCAAGTCACTACGCCGGACTACGAAGACGCGAACCTTCGCGAAGCATTGCGTCGGTTCATCGCCGCATGGGGCAAAGCATACGATGGTGACCCACGACTGGCTTACATCACCGCTGGGTTACTAGGTACCTGGGGCGAGTGGCACACCTACCCCAAGGACGACCTTTGGGCGAGTCACAAAACCCAAGCCATCGTACTCGATGCTTATGCAACTGCTTTTCGATCGACGCCGGTCTTACTCCGGTATCCCGCCGGCCCCGACCATGGTGCTCAGGTCGAAAACGCGAACCGTCCCTTTGGCTACCACGATGATTCCTTTGCGTGGGCGACTCTCGAAACAGGTCGCCGCCAAGACGATTGGTTCTATATGTCAATACTGAACTCGGCGGGAGCACAAGCCCGCAACAAATGGAAATCACATCCGATTGGTGGCGAGATCCGGCCTGAAGTTTGGGGCAAGATCTTTGACTCGCCAGACCAATGGCCGGATCAGGCACAGAATTTCCATGAGTGTGTTTCTGTCACACATGCGACTTGGTTGATGGACACGGGGATGTTTCGCAAGCAAGCATCACCGGAGCGATTGACGACTGCGATCACCGAAGTCGGTCGAATGGGCTACGACTTCTATGTGCGATCATCCACCTTTCAGAGAAACAATGAAAGTCGCCAGCTTGACGTAACACTTGAAATTCTCAATCAGGGCGTCGCGCCGTTTTATGCGGATTGGCCGTCCGAAATTGCGATCGCAACGACAGCAGGAAAAATCGTTTCGCGGCAACACGCACCGGGATTCAAATTGCAAGGTCTACTGCCAGCCAAGACGCCACACAGGCGTTCGGCATCGATCCCGATGCCGCAATCTGGAGAGTACTTTGTGCTGCTCCGCGTGGTGAATCCGCTTCCTGGCGGTAAACCGCTGCGGTTCGCAAACGTAGATCAAGACGCCACCAAGGCGGGTTGGTTGACGCTTGGAAAACTGATGGTCGAATAGTCGTCCGACCATACCATTTCACACTCGACGCAAAGGCCAACGTTCGATGTTAAAAGAGCTGATCGGACGCCAGATCAATCAAGAAGTTGGGATCAATATCCACGGCGCCCACCGCATCGACACCGCTGAGATCCTCTCCGCGGCGGATGAGTATTTTTCAGTCAAGATGGAACAGGACAACAATGTGTACCATGTGCCATACACGAACATCGTCAAAGTGATTGAGAACCCATCGGGAGTGGTGGTCAGCGGATTTTTCAAATCACACCACTCCCATCCGATGGTCATCAAGATCGGACATGTCGTCGAATACGTACCGACGTAGCAGCACGCCGAGTCGACAACCTTTCGTTAACGACGGTTTTGTAATGAAGCAGCACTCGCCGTTTGCTGTGGTACCCACGGTGTTCCCGCACGGAACACACGTTGGTGATACATCGCTAGGGAACGCAGGGCATGTCCTTTTGGACCGATCGCCCAATCATGATCCAAGTCGGATGCCATCGCACGCAACAAGTAACTGACCGCTGCGACCAAACGTCGGTCTTGCAAGTCTTCATCGGGAGTCACCGTCAGCAACCATTCGACGATGTGCCCCGTCGTTTGAATCTTTCGATCAACGTCGTTGTTGTCGCCCCGACCTTCGAACCACTCCGTGCTCATCGAACCGTCGCGGTTTTGGAGCGAGTAGGCATAGTCGATGAAATCGTTGGTGTAGATTTCGGCACGCTTCCAATGCCCTTCGATCGGCTTGCCTTCGGCGCGGCGTTTCCGCAATGCGTGAGCGTATCCCATCAAACGGTGTGTGCCGCCACAGGCCGCACCGACAATCGGTTCTTCCAGCTCTTCGGCAATCAAACGCTCGAAATCCCATTCGCTACCATCCGCAGCAATCCAAGTCGAATCGGTGTCGAGATAGTGCGAGAATCCGATTAACGTAAATGTCAGCTCGTTTTCCGGCTTGCAGCCGCGTTGTTCAGACTTGATCAACGCATCCACGTTGTATTTCATCTGTCCGGCGTACAGCGGATACTCGACAGGCACGTTGCACATTCCCAACACGGCTAGGAACTGCGACTCGTGTCCTTGCAATCCCACGCCGCTCTTGGCTTTGATCCCATCCGCGTCGTTGGTCAACAGACGCTGACCACGGCAAATGTTATTGCCGGCGATCCAAGCAATCGTGCTGTAGAGACGATTGCCGACGCGAACTTGTGTGTCACTGCCGAACACCATCAGTTGGTGCATCATCCCCCAGTTGCTGCGTCCGGCGGCAACCTCAGGGTTCTGATAAAAGTAGCTCAGCACCCGTTCCATCGGGCGTCGCAAACTGGCGACCGTCCGATTCGGCTGGATCTCGACCGACGGGCGACCGGTGTAATCGAGTTCGACGTCTGCTTCTTCGGTTTCTGGTTGCCCGATTTGATCAGGCGCCGCTTCCGAGGCTGGCGAATCGATCACCACGTCATCCTGGCTTGGCAGGTCACCGACGCTCGCCGACGCACTACCGGGTGCCTCGAGACGTTGTGAAAGGTTACCCTTTGGCAGCGGGGTCAATTCCGCGGTATCGGCAGGGAGTTCCGTCAGCTTTGCAGGTTCCGACCGACGGCTAACCGCAACACGCTCGGACCGCTTTGGCTGCAACTTGACCTCTTCGTTGACCGTTTCATCTCGCAGCACGTTTGGCGCGTCTTCCCTTGCCATCGGCGATTCGAGGGACAGCGCGTCGTCATCACCAAGATTCTCTTCGCTCGGCAAATCATCGTACCGTGGCGCCAGATCAGCGTTTGGAACGACGCTCGCTTTGGGAACCAGCTTCTTTCGTTCGCCAGGTTCGCTGATCTCAACACGCGGCTGAGCTTTCGGTTCGACGACGCGTTCGTTCGCCTCTGGTTGCGAAGGTGCTCGCTGCTGGGGCGCCGGTTGCGTCGGAGGTGCTGGTTGGGCCTTGGGAGCGACTTCGTGAATCGGTTGTGGTTTAACCGCAGGTTCCACCGACGCCGCGACCGGATCGCGCAGTGGGGCAATCCGATTGATCGCATCGCGTGCCACCCAATTGCCTTCGCTGATCGCGCGAATGGATTGGTCGTTCACAGCAGCGGGAGCTTCCGACGCCTGCATGTCGCCTACTGACAAAGCCGCTTCGGCGTCGCCACGACCCTGCCATTGACTCGCGCTGCGCTGCTGCGCCGCACGGCGTTCGGCAAGCAAACGTGCCCCTGGCGTTTGGATCGCATTTTCGCGAACCGTGTTCTCGGCTTTCGCCTTGGACTCCGCTTCGCCAAGTTTCATCGATGGAAGTTCTGCACGGGACTGGCCCTTGTCACTTGGATCGGACACCGGCAGCGCTGGCAACGGTTTCCGGGTGGGTGACTGTTCCGCTGGCGCTTTTGCCACATGTGCTTCCGCCACACTCGCGGTGACGTCACGAGCGACTGACGTGTCGTTTTTTTGCGAGGTGGATTGCGGTGCACCACGACGAGTCCACCCCTCATCACTCGCCGCAGGGCTCTTCTTTGCCGGCTCCACCGAAGCAACCGCAGCAGCTTCAACTTCGACAGCAGGTTTCACATCCGCAGCGGGTTCTTCGACAGGCATGTTGGCAGGTGCCATCAGCTCAATCGTGTCATCTGCGTAGGCGGGTAACTCAACTGAAGATGCTGCGAGGGTTGACGCGAATGCAGCAGCGACTCGCCACAGGTGGGTACGAAGACGATCGCGTTGGTTTGTAGTGTTGCGTCGGGTCGGGCAGGTCAGCACGAATAGGCTCCATCGAACGAATGCGCAAAGGTAGTCTCTGCTATCGGATCGAAGGGCCGCAGAATCCAACCTTTAACAGTCGACCAATGCCCAAAGGAAACGCCTTTAAACCAGGTAAACTTTGCGGGTTGGTATTCGCCGTTCTGATTGAAAAACTCGAATTTCGCTCAAGCGATTTCACCCCCTGCCTGAGCCGTTTTCTGCACCGTCGCGCCTGCCACAAGGTATCGCCTTGGACCGATTTCCCAAATCCATGGCTTTTCAGTGGAGAAAAGCTGGATCGAGGGAGTCTTCTGAATCGCGGCAAGGACTCCACCTGGATGGACACCAGCAAAAAAGTTTCCCATCGACAACAGGGACGCGGCGAGCCGCTCGACTTGGTCGGGATCTGCGGCGGCCGCGTCGCAATGCAGCAATTGCGGGGCGCTGTCCGAAGAGACAAAGTCAAATGCAAAGACGGCGTGGCCGTTCGGACGCAGCATCTCCCCGACGGTACGGATGTGTCCTTCACGGACCCAACTGAGAACCAGCTTGGGGTCGTCAAGCAAGGATTCTTTGTAGCGCAGGCGTTGCACTGACATCGCGAGTTGGGAAAGCAGTCCGCTTGAGACAACGAGATCGCAATCGCCGACCGCGATCGGTGAACCTTGGGCGAGCGAACCCGGTGTATGGCCCCCCATCAACGGCGCGGCGACATCAAAATCGCCATGCCGATGAACCGCGTCATGATCGACGCCTAGCTTTGAAATCGCATGGTCCATTGCCCCGGTATCCACATCGACCAAATGGACTTCTGCAAAGTGTTGCAACAACCATGTGAGATCGATGTCGTTACAGTTTCCCGCACCAAGAATCGCCACTCGGTCGTGACGGGACATGGCTTCGGTCGCTGTCTGGATCATCGCCATAATACGTTGGCGATGCGATCCATACCCTACCCAATCGTGCACCGTCCGTTGATTGTTGCGACGGTGGATGTTTACCAGTTCCAAGTCCATCGCAGGATGACTCGTGATAGAAGCGTGTTACTTCGACAGATCGATGTTGGGGATTTCTTTCGATGGCAAGGCGGCCAACCGAAGTGCGCCTGCGACCGGATCTTGGACCACCAAAGGGCTTAGCCCCATTGGCTCGATTGCCGCGATCAGCTGCTCCCGGCAACGTGTTTCGTTCACCAAGATACCACCGGTCATCGCCAGCGTGGCGCCGGCCGGCAAATCCAATCGCTCATTCAAGGTCGCAACATGATTGGCCAATTCGCTGACCGCATGGTCGACGATCCGAATCGACACAGGGTCGCCGTCTTCGGCAGCGTTGACGACTCGTCGACTGAGAGCCGCTATTGCTTTTCGAGTCCCTTCGGGACCATAGATTTTTTCGATCAATTCCAACGGCTCGGTCACACCGAAATGTTCGCAAAAGGATTCGACGAGAACGGTCGCTTCGCCACGTCCATCCGCAGCGCGAGCGACCGCATCCAACCCCGCGACCGCGATCGCAAAGCCACTCCCAGGGTCGCCGATCAGTGATCCCCAACCACCTGCGCGACTGCACTCGCCAGCTTGGTTCCGTCCCCAAGCGAAGGAACCGGTTCCTGAAATCAGCACGATGCCTGACAAACTGGGTGTAGCGGCAGCTAGCACCGGTAGCGCATCGTCGGTGACAAAAACGCGTGACCGTGGGAATTGCCGCTCAATCAGCGCTTTCAATTCGTCTTGCTCCGGTTTCCGTCCGGCGCCCGCTGCTCCAATACAAATCCGTTCGGGTTCGTCGGCTTGCAACGTTCGGTCTTCGCTCGCTTGACGCACCGCCAACCGCACGGAACGACAGATCGCATTCGCTGCCGTTTCGAATCCGACGACGCGTGGATTTCCGGCATCGGAAATTCCAGCACCGATCGGGACCACCGGCCCATTCTCGGAACGGTTGCAATGCCCGACCCACGAAACCGTTTTACTGCCGCCGGCATCAACACCAGCGATCAACGTCGGATGATTGGCAGACAAATAGTTCACAGACAGATGTTTTGAAAACATGAGCGAGCTACTTCTGTCCGGATTCGAGTGCCAATCGCAATTGCCCACCGCTCTGCCGCAGTCGCTCACGCGCTTGGATTGCCGACACGGAACATCGGGCACTGACGATGGCCGTTTTCAATTCGCCGTCACAGCGATCAAGAACCGCTTGCGATTCTTCGTTCGATAGCCCAGTTAAACGAGACATCAATCGGCGAGTCCGCGCGACCAATTTTGCATTGGACGCACGCAGGTCGACCATCAGGTTGCCGTAGGTTTTGCCAAGCCGAACCATCGTTCCAGTGGTCAGCATATTGAGAACCATTTTGGTCGCCGTCCCTGCTTTCATCCGAGTCGAACCGCTGATCAGTTCCGGCCCAACGACTGGCGTGATCATCCATTCTGCAGCCTCGGCAAGCGGAGAGTTTTCGTTGCAAGCCAAACCAATCGTCGACGCGCCCAACGATCGAGCATAGGCAACCGCACCGATCACATACGGCGTCCTACCGCTGGATGCGATCCCGACCAAGACGTCTCCTTTGCAAAAGCCGATCTGGCGGAGGTCGTCGGCACCTCGCTCGGGTAGATCTTCGATGCCTTCCGCCGCACGCCGCAATGCCGAATCACCACCAGCGATCAGACCGATCACCATTTCCGGAGGGGTGCTAAAGGTCGGCGGGCACTCCGACGCATCAAGTACACCCAAACGCCCTGATGTCCCGGCACCGACGTAGACGAGTCGACCGCCGCTACGGATTCGATCGCTAATGATTTCGATCGCCTGGGCAATCGCTGCCTCTTCTTTGCCGACGGCATCGGCGATCATCGCATCTTCGCGATTAAACAGTCGGACCAGTTCAATGGGAGA
This sequence comes from Rhodopirellula sp. MGV, assembly GCF_002251265.1. NCBI lineage: Bacteria > Pseudomonadati > Planctomycetota > Planctomycetia > Pirellulales > Pirellulaceae > Rhodopirellula > Rhodopirellula sp. MGV. Next base: position 15,842 of record NZ_NPDI01000022.1, read on the forward strand.
GAGCGTGTCGATCGATTCCGATCGCGGATTAACACGTTCGGTCGTCAATAGCTCTAGCTGCTGGTCGATGGGGAGATCGTCCATTTACGAGATGCCGGCGAAAAATACGGTGCGGGGAAAAGCGGTATGATAGCCGCCACGCTTTTCCGTCCCACCTGCCGTCAGCGAGATTGTCCACCTATGTTTCGAAACGCCAAGAATCAACGATCCGGGAATTACTCGGCGTTTGCAAACTGGGCAAGCGCTCTGCTGGTGATTGTCAGTTTGAACGCGACCGCTGGGGGCCAAGAAATCAGTCCCGCTACGACTGCCATCCCGCCGGTTCTTACCGGAATTGACGTTCTAAAACAGAACGGATTCAAAGACTTGGTAGGAAAACGTATCGGCCTGATCACCAACCACACCGGATTGGATTTTCAAGGATGCGAGACCGCAGTCCTTTTGCATGAAGCGAAAAACGTGGATTTGGTCACGTTGTTCAGTCCCGAACACGGCTACCAAGGAAAACTCGACCAGTCGACGATCGGCAACGACAAAGACAAAGCGACCGGACTGCAAATTGTCAGTCTGTACGGCAAGACACGTCGCCCCACTGCAGAGATGTTGGCTGATATCGATGTGCTCGTCTTCGACATCCAAGACATCGGGGCGCGATTCTATACCTATATCTCAACGATGGGCGAAGCGATGATTGCCGCCAATGAGCATGGCAAACGGTTCGTCGTTCTCGATCGCCCCAATCCGATCGACGGCGTTTCGATCGCGGGCCCAATGCTGGATCATGGCACCGAATCCTTCGTTGGTTTCCATCATCTGCCGATCCGACATGGAATGACCATCGGTGAATTGGCGATGATGTTCCATTCAGAATTGAATCTTTCGGCGCCGCTGGATGTGATTCGCTGCCAGGGCTGGCACCGCGAGATGACCTTCGATGAGTGTGGATCGGTTTGGGTGAACCCGTCGCCCAATATGCGATCGCTGACACAGGCGTTTCTGTATCCCGGTGTCGGCATGTTGGAAACAAGCAATCTGTCGGTCGGGCGCGGTACCGACACTCCGTTCGAAGTGATCGGTGCCCCGTGGATTGAGCCGATTCGTTTCGCGCAATCACTCGATAAGGTGCCAGGAATGGTTTTCGTTCCGATCCGCTTCACTCCCGATGCAAGTCGCTACAAAGACGAAGCCTGCGGCGGTGTCAATCTGGTGATCACCGACCGAACGGCGTTTGATCCGATCCGTCTGGGAATCACGCTCGCCGTCACACTGCAACGCCTTTACCCCGATCATTGGCAAGCGGAACGCGCGAACAAATTGCTGGGCAGTCAATCGACATTGGACGCAATCTTGGCCGGCCAATCGGTCTCGGAAGTGATGCTCCAAACAAAGATCGGGTTGGACGACTTTGCCCAGCGTCGATCAGAATTCCTGTTGTATTGAGCGACCATCAATTCCCCGTGCATTTTGAGCCTATTTCCTAGGCAATTATGCAATTCACGTCGTGGCAACACGGTGGAACATCTTCGCGTTCTCGTTCTATAATCCGCCCAAACAGTTACCGATAGCGAAAGGAAGAATTGATGGGAACACACGTCACTGAAGAATCTTGGTTTGGAAGAATTGGTGGAGCGATTAAAGGAATCCTGTTTGGCGGATTACTTGCGATTCTGTCAGTGCCGCTTTTGTTTTGGAACGAAGGACGCGCCGTCCGCACGGCAAAAGGATTGAAAGAAGGGGCCAGTGTCGTTGTCGATATCCAACCTGAAAGTGTGGATCCGGCGAACGATGGAAAATTCGTCCACCTTTCTGGGGACACCAGCACGAGCGAGTCTCTCCAGGACCACGACTTTGCTGTTTCGTATGACGGAATCCGCCTGACGCGGAATGTGGAAACCTATCAGTGGCATGAAAACAGCGACACGCGTACCGAGAAAAAGCTTGGCGGTGGGAAGCGTCGCACCACGGAATACACCTACGAAAAAGGTTGGCACAAAGGCTTGATCGATTCGACCGAATTTGATGAGCCCGATCATAAGAACCCGACACAGACCCTGTTCGCCGAACAGGTCCGTCAAGCCAACGATGTCCGTGTCGGTGAGTTTCGCTTGCCCGACTCGTTGATCGATATGATCAGGGACGAACAAGCCTACAAGATCGAAGCAGCGAACATCCCCGAAGCATTGCGACAGCGGGCGGTGATCAGGAATGACGGCGAGAACGGTCAAGCGACTCTGTATATCGCAGCCGAAACCGCTGTCAGCAGCACGCCAGCTGGGGCTGCGTCCGAAGCTTCGCCAGATCCCAATCGCGAGACACCGACAGAGAACAAGCCTGTCTCTGAGGAAGACCAAGAGGTCTTGGACCTCATCGCTCCGCATGTGCAAGATACCGCAACAACCGAAAATGCGTCAGCTGAAGACACTACGAAACAAGCGACGTCGCAATCGGCGACGGTTTCACGCGACCCATCGGTCGATCCGCAAATCGGCGACGTTCGGGTCTGGTTTACCACGACGCCAGTTGGTCCGGTGAGCTTATTGAGCCAACAAACAGGCAATGGCTTTTCCCCCTTCGAGACACATTACGGAACGACGATTCACACCCTGGAAAACGGGATCATCAGTTCTGCGGAAATGATCGCCCATGCCGAATCTGCTAACCGGGTCATGACCTGGGCGATCCGGGCGGGTGGGTCCTTCATCATGTTCCTAGGACTCGTTCTGATTCTGCGTCCGCTGGCCGTTGTTGCAGACGTGCTGCCGTTTCTGGGCTCGCTGGTAGGGTTCGGATCGATGCTGATCGCGGGATTGTTGACCATTGCCGGGGCAACCACGGTGATCGCGATTGCCTGGATCGTGTATCGCCCGCTACTTGGGATTAGCCTGTTGGTCGTCGCGGCAATCGCTTTGTATCTGATCTTCTCGCGAGGCAAGAAACGTCGCGGTGGTGGTCCTGAAACGTTGACTGCATCGGATTTGGCGTAAACTTCACTGTCGTCAAACCTATTTTTCAAAAGGTCAAGAGCATGCGTATCAGAAAGCGATCCCTGGGTGTCGTGCTAGCCCTGGTTTCCTGGGCACCTTCCGTACAAGCACAATCAAACGATGTGGATTCCAGCAAGGAGCAAATCGAAATGACGGATTCTGTGTTACTGCAACCTTGGACCGGACCCTACGGTGGCGTTCCACCTTGGGACCGTGTTCGCCGCGAGGAATTCACCGCGGCGTTTGATGCGGCGATCAAGATGGCTCAGGCCGATATTGATGCGATCGCCAACCAATCTGAACCGCCGACGTTTGAAAATACGGTGGTCGCGATGGAGAATGCGGGAAAAGCTCTCGACCGACTCGACGCGATCTTCGGTGTTTATTCTTCGAATCTGAATGTGGGCCCGATCCCAGACATCGAACGCGTTGTCGCACCGAAGTTGTCCGCGCACTCGGATAGCATCTATCAAAATGAAAAGCTGTTTGCCCGCCTGGAACAGATTTTCAAAAACGCTTTCGACTCGTTGGCCCCCGCACAGCAACGACTGATTGACGACCTTTACAAGACATTCGTCCGACGTGGTGCCAAACTCAGTTCGGCAGACAAGTCCCAACTGTCGCAAATCAACGCCCAACTCGCGCGGCTCTACACCGATTTCAGCCAGAACGTTCTCGACGACGAAAAGAAGTACGTCACTTGGATCGACAGTGAATCGCGGCTTGACGGGCTTCCCGCCAGCGTCGTCGCATCGATGAAGCGGGCTGCCGAAGAGCGTGGACAATCCGGCAAGTGGGCCGTCACCAACACGCGATCTTCGATGGATCCCGTACTGACCTATGCGAACGATCGCGCACTTCGCGAAGAGGTCTGGCGAACCTACTACAACCGTTGCGACAACGGTGACGCAAACGACAACAACGAACTGATCACCGAAATATTGGCACTGCGTCTCAAACGTGCAAACTTGCTGGGCTATGCCACCCATGCGCATTGGCGTCTCGAAGGCACGATGGCAAAAACGCCTGAAGCCACCGAAGAACTGATGGATCAAGTCTGGCAGCCAGCCGTCGCACGGGTTCACGAAGAAGTCGCCGACATGCAAAAGATCGCCGACAAAGAATCGTCGGACAAAATCACGATCGAACCTTGGGACTATCGCTACTATGCCGAGAAAGTCCGCAAAGCAAAATACGATTTGGATCTTGGCGAAGTCAAACCGTACATGCAACTGGACAAACTTCGCGAAGGCATGTTCTGGGTCGCCGGCGAACTATTCGGATTCCAATTCAAACCTGTTACCGATGTCCCCGTGTTCCATCCCGACGTAAGCGTCTGGGAAGTCACCAACAAGGCAGGCGACCACATCGGTCTTTGGTACTTCGATCCGTTCGCACGCGAAGGCAAACGAAGTGGCGCATGGATGACGGCGTACCGTGTGCAACAAAATATTGATCGACCGATCGCGCCGATCGTTTCCAATAACAGCAACTTTGTCAAAGGCGGGGAAGGCGAAGTTGTACTGATCTCGTGGGATGATGCGACAACACTCTTCCACGAGTTCGGACACGCCCTGCACGGATTGTGTTCTTCGGTCGAGTACCCGTCACAAGCCGGTACTTCAGTAGCGCGAGACTACGTCGAGTTCCCTTCGCAAATCCTTGAGCACTGGTTGGAAACGCCAGAAATTTTGCAGCGGTTCTGTTTGCACTACGAAACCGGCGAGCCTCTGCCGCAGTCCTTGATCGACAAAATCAACAACGCGTCGACGTTCAACCAGGGTTTTGCGACCGTTGAATACCTGGCCAGTGCGATCGTGGACATGAAACTTCACACGACCGACCAAACGCAAATCGATCCCGATCTGTTCGAACGCGAAACGCTCGCCGAAATCGGCATGCCAAGCGAATTGCCAATGCGTCACCGCACGCCGCACTTCATGCACATTTTCAGCAGCGACAGCTACTCCGCCGGCTACTACAGCTATCTGTGGGCCGATGCGTTGACCGCCGATGCGGCCGAAATGTTCGAACAAGCCGGTTCGTTCTACGATCCGGAAGTTGCAACTCGGCTTCGCGAAAGCGTGTTCTCCGTCGGTGACACCATCGATCCCGCCGAAGGTTTCCGACGATTCCGCGGACGTGACGTCGATACCTCAGCTTTGATGCGTAAACGCGGATTCAGCAACTGAGTTGACCGCGGTCGCTGATTGTCTTGCGACCAGAGCGTTGTTAGCGTCGACTACGAAGGTACGCGACCAGATCGCGTACCTCTTGGGCCGATAAGACATCTGTCATATCAGGCATCAGCGAGACTTTCTTATCAGCGACTTGTTCGATGTCATCTTGAGCGAGTTTCAATTTTTTGCCTTTCGCATCGATCAACACCAGATAGTCATCGTCTTCGCTTTTGAGTACCCCTTGGACAACGTTCCCGTCGGACAGCAAAACGGTTTGGACGTTGTACTTCGCCTCGATATCCGCACTCGGATAGACCACCGCACGCAGCAAATAATCCGCGTCACGTTGCTTGGCGATATGCGTCAGCTCCGGCCCAATGTTGCTGCCGTTTCTACCGATCTGGTGACAGCGACTGCACTGGGCACGCAAGTCAGTTTTGAAGATCCGCTCGCCCTCAGTGGCATCACCACCATCGCGAGCCAACGCGAACCGGCGTAGTTTCTCAGACGGCAGCTTGGCAAGCGTCTCCGTCGCATTGATTTGTTCAAACAAATGCGACTGGATCGAGTCTGGTTCGCCTTCGCCACTCAATGCCGCGTAAACATCCAGCTGCAACTCCGATGGTAAATCGCCGTTCAACCATTGCTGGCCAAGTTCGGCCAACAACGCGTTTGCACGGTCGGAATGCATCGCGGCCAATAAATTGACGACGACTTGCTTGACCGGGAACTTTGCGTGCCGCAAACGATCCTCCAGGACTGGGAGCGATCGTGCCGGATCAAGCTCGACCGCGGTGGTGATTGCGGCTTTCGCGATCGCGTCACTTGGATCGCGTGACAATGTCGCGAGTACGTCGAACTCGCCGATCATCTGCGTCGCTTCGAGTCGCAATCCGGTGGGCGTCGTACGATCGCTTGCCAAAGCCGTGAGTGCATCCGCCGACAAGGTGATTTTCAATTCGCGTGCAGCCTTCGCCGCCGCGACACGCACCTCAACCGGTGAGTCCTGAATCAACGCGACCAAGGCTTCGGTCACATCGGTTTTATCAAACGATCGTTCGGCGCTGACATCACGTCGCCGTCCATCCACTCGGTCCAAAACCGGTGGCTTGATCCAAGCCGCGATGGCGTCGCAGGCGTCCGCACGCAAGGACTCGGATTGCGATCCATCCGCCGCGAAACGCAGCACTCGTGCGGCCGATTCGGCATCTCCCAAACGCAAGTTGGCGTTGATCGCTCGTCTTGCCAAGCCTTCCGAAAGCGGACGTGCTTGTTTCAATGTTGCCGCGAGACCAGGCAACGCTTCGTCGATCGAAAAGTCGTCGTGAATTGCTCGTGCTGCTTCCGTAGCGACATGCATCGAAGGATCGGCGAGGTATGCGGCGACAAGCGGGGAATGCATCCGCCGTAGTGCAACGACAGCACACAGCCTCGCGACTTCGGAATGACCGGCGACTTTGGATGTCAGTTCGCCCGGGGTCGCGCATCGTGTCAGTCCGGTCGCAATCGCATGCCGCAGGTAGTGGTTTTCAAATTCGGTTCTGTCGGCAAGATTGATCAGTGTTTCAAACCCGGCCGGTGTGGGTGACCGACCAAGTGCCAGTGCCGCATGAACCAAAACGTGCGGGTCCTTGTCCGCAAGTGCCACCACGAAGTCTTCTGGGACGTCGTGGTTTGATTCGCCAAGGACCTTGATCGCCACCAAACGAATCTTGGCGTCTTTGTCTTGAAGCAAGTTTTTGATCGTTGCAGTTGTCAGCTTGCCCTGGCGGATCAGTTGCCCGACTCCCCAAATCGCGTGGACTCGCGCGAGTTGATTTGCAGTGGGATCGTTCGCGAGTTTGACCAATCGATCGCCAGCGTTTCGGCGGACCAATTCGAACTGAAGTCGCTGACGTACACGCACATCGATGTGGGCCAGCGATTCGACGAGGGCACTGGTCTCGATTGCCGAGAGATCTTCGTTCAGCCATTTGATTACGGACTCTCGATCCTGACGTTCGGAATCGGTCAACTGATCCGCTGGCACATCGATACGCTGGACTGAACCAGTCTGGGTCAACGGATACCCGCCGCCCCAGTCCGCACCATACAGCCCGCCATCGGGGCCAAATGCGATCCCGACGATCGGAACTCCGCTGCCGATCTCGTGATCGTCAACCATCCGGTACGAATCACCGTTGGGCTCGACACGAAACGCGAACTGACGACCATTGGGAGCGCTGGTCATAAAGAAAAAATCGCGGTATGCCGTCGACAATGCCGCACCAGGATTGACTTTAAATCCGGCCGGGCCATCCACGTAGTAACTGATCGGCGGCACGATGTAGGCGGGGTGCTCGTCGGATGCGGTTTCCCACAGCTTCTCCTCCGTCCAAGGATTGTATTTGCCCGATCGATACTGGTAATTGCATCGCCAGCCGGCATCCATTTGATCGACAATCCAAACGAATCGCTCGCGTTCACCCGGCTGATCCGAATCGTTATCGATGCCAAAGATATTTCCGTACGAATCGAAGGCGAACTCTTGAACGTTGCGCAGACCATGGGCGAAAACTTCGAAATCGGATCCGTCGAGGCTGCACCGCATCACGCCACCCTGATTGGGATACAAGATTCTCTTCCCTTCAGCTGTCGTGACCGAGATACCTTTGTCACCGATTGACCAATACAGTTTGCCGTCGGGACCGATTGCCAGTCCGTGCATGTCGTGTCCGGCATACGCGATGTGCAGGCCGAAACCGGTTGCTACGATCGAACGCTCGTCGGCGACATGGTCGCCATCGCGATCAACGAGCTTCCAAACATCGGGCGCGATCGTGGCATAAACCGAATCCTCATGATGCAGCACCCCCGCGGCGATCCCGGTGACTTCCGTTTGAAATCCTTCGGCGAAGACATTGGTTTCGTCGGCCGTGCCATCCCCATCGCGATCGGCAAGCCGGTGGATCCGTTCGCTGATCACCGTCAAGTCACGCCAATCGTGCCGACCATCGCGATTGACGTCGCCGACGTGGCGTGCGGCTTCCCTATCGTCGCCATCGATCGCCAAGCGTTCGTGGTAAAACGCACGTTTGTCTTCCACGGACTGGAATCCAACGTCGTTGGGGATCCAATCGGTGTTCGCACGAATGTCCAAGTCCTGAATTTTGCGGCGCTGTGTCTGCGTGACGTAAACCGTCCCGTCATTGGCAACGCTCACGGCAACCGGGTCCGGGACATTGATCGATCCGCTCCATGCCCGATATTGCAAACTCGGAAAACCATCGCCGCTTTGCTGGCCGTGGCATTGGTTGGCGAACAGAGTCAGTGGCGAAATCGTCAGAAGCGCTAACGCGAGACGAAACCGTTTGAAACGTGGCGAATACGACATTCGACGTCAATGACCATCAACGGGAGGGAGTGGAATCGGAAGGGGGAGTCATTGTAGTCGAACGGGGCCAGTCCCCGCGATCCGCCCGGGGTCAATCCCCGCAATCCGCCCGGGGTCAACCCCAGCAATCCGCCCGGGGGCAGGCGTTGTCAACTTTCGATCAGGCGTCTACCGTTGATCCATGCGATACGCGGAACTGCACTGTAAAAGCAACTTCACCTTTTTGCGTGGGGCGTCTCACCCCGACGAGCTGGTCAGCCGGGCAATCGAGCTCGGTTATGCCGCGATGGCGCTAACAGACCAGGAAACCTTGGCTGGAGTGGTTCGAGGATTCGGGACCGCTCGCGATGCCGATTTTCACTACATCGTCGGTTCGGAAATCCATCCGGTGGACGCCCCGGCGATGGTGCTGTGGCCGACCGATCGCGACGCCTACGGCAGACTTTGCCAATTGATTTCCCGCGGGCGGCTGCGCTGCGAAAAAGGCGAGAGCGAAATTCGCTGGGAAGACGTCGTCGAATTCAGCGAAGGCATGATCGCGGGTGCGTTGCGTGCAGACGGCGTCGACGGATCACGTCCCGAGCTGACACGCGAGTTCCTGCGTGGGCCGTTTCGTGACACGTTTCAACGGTCCGCGTATCTGTTGTGCTCGCTGCACATGGGCCCCGACGATCGCGCCACAGCGAATCGCTACCAAGAACTCGCCCTTCAATCTGGTGTTCCCTGTGTCGCATCCGGCAACGTTCACTATCACACCGCCGAACGAATGCTGCTGTACGATTGTGTGACAGCCATTCGAAATGGCACGACGATCGATCAAGTCCACCAACAACGGTTTGCAAACAGCCAGTACCACATGCGGTCATTGAAAGAGATTCAGTTTCTCTTTCGTGACCTTCCCGGCGCGGTCGAACGCACCGTCGAAATCGCTAGCCGATGCCAATTCAGCTTGGCCGAATTGCGATACGAATACCCTGAGGAAATCGCTCCGCCAGGGATGTCGCTGATCGAACACCTCAAGCGGTTGACTTGGGAAGGCGCGCTGCAACGCTGGCCGGATGGGGTCCCACCACACGTCATCGATCTGCTGCGTCACGAGATGGAGTTGATCGAGGAGCTGCATTATGAAGCGTACTTCCTGACCGTCTGGGATATGGTCCGCTTTGCCCGTAGCCGCGATATCCTATGCCAAGGCCGCGGTAGCGCTGCCAACAGCACCGTGTGTTACTGCCTTGGTATCACCAGCGTCGACCCGACGCAAAACGATTTGCTGTTCGAACGTTTCATCAGTCGCGAACGCAACGAAGCCCCCGACATCGATGTTGACTTCGAACACCAACGTCGCGAAGAGGTGCTGCAATACCTCTATGAAAAATACGGACGCGATCGCGCCGGCATGACCGCGACGGTGACGAGTTATCGCGGGAAAAGTGCGATTCGTGAAGTTGGTAAAGCTTTGGGCTTGTCAGCCGACATGATCGATTCGCTGTCCAAAATGGCCGGGGACTATCGTGGCACTGACGAAAAAATCCCCAATGGTCTCGACGCATGTGGACTGGATATCGAATCCGACATCGGTCAGCGGTTTGCCTATTTGGTGCAGAACCTGATGGGATTTCCGCGGCACCTGTCGCAACACGTCGGCGGCATGGTGATGTCAGCCGGCAAGCTCTGTGAACTGTGCCCGATCGAGAACGCGGCGATGGAAGGCCGCACCGTCATTCAGTGGGACAAAGATGACTTGGACGAGCTGGGCATTTTGAAAGTCGACGTGCTTTCGCTGGGAATGCTCTCGGCAATCCGTCGATGCTTCGAATTGGTTCGGCAACACCACGGAAAATCATGGTCGCTGTCAACGATTCCGCATGGTGACCGACCGACGTACGACATGATTTGCAAAGCCGACACGATGGGCGTCTTTCAAATCGAAAGTCGAGCGCAGATGAGCATGCTGCCTCGGTTGCGTCCACGCTGTTTCTATGACTTGGTCGTCGAGGTCGCGATCGTGCGTCCCGGTCCGATCCAAGGCGACATGGTCCACCCGTACTTGAAAGCCCGCGAGAACCCGAGTGCGGTTCGCTATCCGAACGACGCGATCAAACAGGTACTACACAAGACGCTTGGCGTCCCGATATTTCAAGAACAAGCGATGCGGTTGGCGGTTGTCGCCGCCGGCTTTACCCCAGGCGAGGCCGACCAACTCCGGCGTGCGATGGCCGCTTGGCGTCGCCCCGGGGTGATCGACAAGTTCCGGATCAAACTGCTCGACGGGATGAAACAGAACGGGCTGACTGGCAAATTCGCCGAGCAAGTGTTCAATCAAATCCGTGGCTTCGGAGAATATGGATTCCCCGAATCGCATGCCGCCAGCTTTGCGCTTTTGGTTTACGTGTCTTGCTTTTTAAAACGACACTATCCCGCCGCGTTTTGCTGCTCGCTGCTGAATAGCCAACCGATGGGATTCTACGCCCCGGCCCAACTAGTCGCCGACGCACAAAAGCATGGCGTCGAAGTGCTTCCGGTCGACGTCAATCAAAGCGACTTTGAATCCTCGCTCCAGCAAACTCCTTCGGGTCGTGGTCCAGCAATCAGGTTGGGCTTGCAAACCATTCGTGGCTTGCCAAACGAAGACGGCCAACGCATTGCCGCCGAGCGTGAACGTGGTGGTCCCTACCGCGACGTAACCGATATCACGCGGCGAGCCAAGATCGGTCAGTCGGTCGTTTCGCTGCTCGCTGATGCGGACGCATTGAAAGGCTTGGTTGGCGATCGTCGTGCCGCGGTTTGGCAATCGCTCGGACAATCCGATGATCCACAGAATGCACCGCTATTAGACTCGCTGGACGAGGACGAAGCGTTGCCGGAAGATTTGGTGGCGATGTCGCCACTGGAAGAAGTCTTTGCGGACTACAACACGACCGGGATGAGTCTGAAAGCGCACCCGATGTCTTTTGCTCGCGACGAGCTTCGTCAGAAACGCTGCGTCACGGCGGAACAATTGCCTGGACTGCGTGACGGTCGTCATGTCCGCATCGCGGGCTTGGTCACCATCCGCCAGCGTCCTGGTACCGCCAAAGGAATCACGTTCGTCACCTTGGAAGACGAAACGGGTTCGATGAACCTCGTGATTTTTCCACAGGTTTGGCAAGCGTTTTTTCAAGTTGCCAAAACGAGCAACGCTTGGCTGGTGGAAGGCAAGCTCGAAAACAAACAAGGCGTGATCCACATCATCGTCGGTCGCCTGACGGATCTTTCGAGTGAAGTCGAAGGCTTGCGTCTCCGCTCAAGAGATTTTCACTAACGGCCTGCTTGCAAGTCGACCACTCGTTACAAGGCTCCCGCCAGCCAACACACACCCGAAACAACAAGACGACAGGCAGAGCCTGTAAGACAGTGTGTGACAAGGCAGAGCCCCGTCACAAGGTCAACCCAACACTCGTTACAAGGCTCCCGCCTTGTGACGCAATGCATGCAGGCTCCCGCCTGCCCAGCACAATCCAGACCAACGAAACGGCAGGCGGAGCCTGCAAGGCAGTGTGTGACAAGGCGGAGCCCTGTCACAAGGTCAAGCCACCACTCGTTACAAGGCTCCCGCCTTGTAACGCAATGTTCGCAGGCTCCCGCCTGCCAAGTTCAAACCCAGACCAACAAAACGGCAGGCGAAGCCTGAAAGACAGTGTGTGACAAGGCAGAGCCCTGTCACAAGTTCAACCCAGCACTCGTTACAAGGCTCCCGCCTTGTGACGCAATGATCGCAGGCTCCCGCCTGCCCACTTCACACCCAGACCAACAAAACGGCAGGCGGAGCCTGCAAGACAGTGTGTGACAAGGCGGAGCCCTGTCACAAGATTAAAGCCCTGGCACAAGGTCAAGCGATCGCTCACTACAATCGCGTTGGGTCGATCACCACATGCTTGACCTTCTGCCGTTTCCAGGTGTAAACGGCGTGCACCATCCCGTCGTCCGATTGAATGATCGCCGGGTAACTGAACTCTGCTTTCGGCTCTTGCTCCAGCGTCGCGACTTGTTTCCAAGTCCTGCCATCTTCCGAGATCGCCAGATTCAACAGCCCGCGGCGTCCCCAGCCCGTGTCTCCGCTATCGAGATGGTTGTAGATCAACAAATGCCGTCCATCGGCGAGCGTCACGACATCGATTCCCGAATTCGGGTTGGGCAGTTCCGTCGCTTCTAGCTTCGACCACGTCTCGCCATCGTCGCTTGATTCCGTGCTGGCGATCACGCCTTCCTTGGTTCGGCACAGAGCGACCAACGTGCCGTCTGCTCTCCGCATGATCGTCGGCTGGATCGCATTGAACGTGGACGCATCATTGATCGGGCCGATGCGTTTCCATGTCCCTGCCGGCACGCCGTTTTCTAACTCCGTTTTTTCAAAGTGAATTCGCCACCCCGCGTTTTCGGTCGAGGAACCACAAAGCAGCGTGCCGTCGTTTAGTAGGAACGGCTTGCATCGGACGGGACCATCGATCCCTTCGGGCAAGCGTTTTCGATCCCGAAACGTCCGTCCGCGATCGTAGCTGATCATTAGCTCGCCCCACCAAGATTGTGGATCCGGCCCGACTTTGAAAAACAGCATCAACGGCCCGTCACCGGGGGCTTGGTACAACACTGGATTCCAGCAGGGATAACGCAAACCGTCGTGCTGGACGCCGGTGGCAACCTGCTGCGGACGCGACCAATTTCCGCCGTCGTTGTAGCTGGTCCAAATGCCAACGTCCTTGTTCTTTTCACGCGTCCCCGCGAACCATGCGGCAACCAAACCACGACTGGTCATGCAAACCGTGGAAGCATGGCACTGCGGCGTCGGCGGATTATCAAAGACGAACGCTTCACGAACGATCGCATCGCTCGGTTCCTCGGTTCCGTTGTTGGTAGACTTGAACGAAGCCGTCATCTGTTGTTCCGTGAAATGGATGCAATCATCGTGTTTGGCAAAGTACAGGCGGCCGTTTTCGGCACCGACCAGAAGGTCAGGTTTACCGTCGTTGTCGAAATCACATCCTGCGGGGCTGCTGGTGTGACCGGCAACATTCCTGGCAGCCAAATTACCGACCTTTTTCAATAGCACCTTGCCGTCACGTTCCGAACAATTGCGGTACAGGGTCGCGTTTTCTGAATTGACCAAGACGTCCAACTTGCCGTCTCCGTCCCAATCCACGACATCCAATTTGACACGTCCGGATCGTCCCGCCGAGTTTCGATTCAGCTGCAACGGTTGAGCGTCCGCGTCGACAAAGATCCGTTCCGCGGCACCTACCGAACCCGTCGACGGGTCTCCACGCCGAAGAGTCAGGTACCCTTGCTGGTCTAGTAACACGAGGTCCAGGGTTTGGTCATCGTCAAAATCAATCGCAACGGGTGTTGTACGCCATTGCGTCAGTGCGGCGGGAGATTTTGTTCGCCACCAATACCAAGCCGGCGGTGCTTCGCTCGGCCCATCGTCAAAAGCAACGTTGTGGAACGTGCCTCCTTCGTTGATTAGCACACCAAGTTGCGACAGGATCGAGTTGTAGATGATGTCGCCATCTCCATCACCGTCCCAATCCGCGACCGACAATGTCGTGTAGCCCCACTTCGCTTCACAGGGGCCTTGAATCGAACCGTTTGCGCCTGCCATCACACGAAACGGTTCGCTGGTGCCGGCGGTTGTTTTCACTTGAACCAATTGCGGTGCCGACCACTTGGGCAAGCCATTTTCGCCGGGGCCTTCGTTGGTGAAGATCGCGATATTTCCGGCGGTGTTGCCACACACGATGTCTTGGTCACCGTCGCCATCGATGTCATAGGCATAGGGAGTCGCGAGGGCACCGAATTTCAGCGAATCGGCTTGCTGCTGAAAATAGACAGGTGCCTTGAACACGGGCAAAGCACCGTCAAGCGTTCCTGTGTTTTCGACGAACGCCACTCGGCCGTCTTCGTCACCAACGATCAAATCGAGGTCACCATCGCTGTCCCAATCGAACGCGGTTGGCGTGATCATTTGCAAGTGCAAGACCAACGGGGCGCCGGTGTCGTCTTTCAATCGCGAGCCCGCCGCGTAGTCAGGCTTTTCGCGTGATCCGACGTTTTCGAAGTACGTGAAGCCGTCGAGGAATTCGCCGCACAACAAGTCGAGGTCACCATCCCCGTCGAAGTCGGCGAAGTTTGGTGAAGGCCAACCGAAGACATCGATGTCTCCGCCAGCGGCTTGTAAACGCACAGGTTTATCGGAGTAGTTGGGCGATTCAGCACTACCTTCATTTTTGATGATGTAGACATAGCCATGCAACGGACCGTTTTGCCAGCGTCCCATCGAGTCGTAGGCATGATCCCAGGCCAGATCCGTCCAATCGCCAACACCAACCGCGATGTCTTGATCGCCGTCTCCATCGAAATCGACGTACCGCCACATGTTCGCTCGGACACCGTTTTGATGGACGTTTGCTTGGGAATAGATCTTAGTAGCTTTCTCGAAATCGAATTTCCCCGTCGCCGCGTCACGTGCATACTCATTGCCGGGCTGCAAGACACGTGGCTGTCCATCGACATAGCTCACCTGCATATTCTGCGTTGCTTTGCCAAGTCGAACGCCGGGACGAAACACCGGCATCGGGTTGCTGGGGTCGTCGCTGGCATTTTCGAAAAAGTAGACACCATTGGACGGCTTGTCAGGACACGCGACCAACAAGTCATTGTCGCCATCGCCGTCATAGTCCATCGGCATCGGCCATGCCCACAAGCCAACGCCTAAGTCAACGACCACGTCGGGTTGGTTGTATTCAAGCAGCCGAAGTTTGTAATCAGTCTCTGCGGCCTGGCTGGTACCGGTGAATGATGCAACAGCTGCGAGCGATGCGATCAGACGCTTCATCATGAGAGGTTCTCGAGGTGGGGAGGGCAGGGAAGTGGGAGAAAAGCGGGGGAGGAACTCAACCGATCATTGAACTCCGGTGGAGGAATCGCGTTGCAGCCGATCGATCAATTGACCGGCAAAGATGATCGCCAACGGACCAATGGCGATGATCAAGTACTGGTGGAACGGGCTGGCGACTTCTGCGAAAACACCGGGCCAATAATCCGTGATGGAAAACGTCATCCAGGCGATCAGCACCATTCCGAACGAAAGAATGCCGATCGCTTGCAAACCGGTGATCTTGCGAGACGTCACCCCAAGTAAAAACAGCCCAACGATTCCGGCACCCAGCACGCCGGACAGCGTCCACCAAATATCCAGAATGCTGTTCGTCAAACGGACCAGCACCAACGCCATCGCGGTCCCCATCGTTCCCCAGATCAACGTCGCTTTACGAAGCACACTCATTCGCTGGGAATCGTCCGCATCGGGCTGTTTCAGACGTACAAAAAAGTCACTCATCACCAGCGTGGCGGACGAGTTCAACCCGGTCGACACCGTACTCATTGCGGCGGCGAACACAGCCGCGATCAACAAACCTCGGATACCAATCGGCAGATGAGCGGCGATGAAATGGGGGAAGACCTTGTCACCAAGTTCACTCTCTTTCAACGTCGCAACGATCTCGGCGCGTTTGTCAGCGTAACCGGGTGAATCGGTGCCGATTCCGGCCTGCATCAGTTTCTGGTCAACAACGATTTGCCGAACCTCTTGCAACTGGTCGGGCTGGCTTTGATAAAAACCATACAGCGCCGTCCCGATAAACAAGAACAATGCACTGACCGGGACATACAAGAGCGCCCCAAGCCAGATACTTTTCGCGGCCTCGCGATCGCTACTGGATGCAACGTAGCGCTGGACATAGCTTTGATCGACGCCGAAGTTTTTCAAATTCTCGAACAACCCGTAGACCAGCACGACCCAAAACGTTTTCTCGTTAATCACAGTCGGCGACCAACTACCCCATGAAAACTTTGCGTTGTCATTTGCAATTGAGATCACTTGTGAAGGCCCTTCCGGCATCCCGGTCATGATCAATACCAACGCAAGGATCGCACCAGCGAGTAGTACAAAGGCCTGAACCGCATCAGCCCAGATCACCGCGGTGACACCGCCAATAAACGAGTACGCGGTCACGATGATCCCCGTGACGATAATCAACACACGAATGTCCCAGCCAAACAACACGGACATCGGCAGCGCCATGAGGTACATCACCACGCCGATCCGTGCGACTTGAAACAACAGATAAAAACTGCTCGCGAAAATCCTGGCCCACAACCCGAAGCGATGTTCAAGCAGCGAGTAGGCACTGACTTCGCCAGACGCACGGTACATTGGCAAGAAATAACGAACCGCGATCCATGCCGCTGGCGGTAAGGCGAGCGAAAAGGCAAACGCATTCCAGTTCGCGACAAAGACACTGCCGGGCAACGCGAGGTAACTGATGCTGCTCAGGTACGTCGCAAAGATCGACATCCCACAAAGCCAGCCGGGCAATGATCGGCCACCGGCGGTAAATTCATCGGACGAGGTGTTCCGTCGCCAGAAGTAAACTCCGATCCCCAGGATTCCTGCGAAGTAAACCACCAACACGGTCCAGTCAACCGCACCGAAATAGCCTTCTTGTTCGCCGTCCTGCGCGATCGCCAAGATGCCCGACACGTCGATCATCAATCGACCTCGGCGGTTTGGCGGTGTTGGTCCGATAACGTGATCCCGATTCCACCCAGAATCTCAGCAACGCGTTTTCGTTCGGGATCTAGAAAACGGTTGAACGGATCAGCCGGCAAGTCGTCGCAGATGCCGATCAGTGACAATGCCGACTTGGTCGCTTTGATATGCCGTGATGCGTATTTCCCGATGTCGTAGATTCGCTGGAACTCACGGACCGCTTCGAAACCCTTCGCAGCGGCAGCTTGGTCTCCACTGACGATGGCCTTGAACCAGTCGACGAACGTTGTTGGCATCACATTCGCTCCGCCGTTGACGCCACCGTCACCGCCGAGTTCGACCGCTTCACGAAGCATGATCTCGGGTCCGATCAACACCGACCAATCGGGTCGAATTGATTTTAGTTTGCAAACTTCGGCAAAGTACTCCAGATCACCGCTGCTGTCTTTCACGCCGATGATGGAATCGATTTCCGAAAGCGTTCGCAGCGTTTCGATTTCGAACCAAACTTTCGTCAGTCCTGGCATGTTGTAAAGCATCAATGGCAACGGAATCAGCGGAGCAATGTTTTGCACATAGCGTGTCAGTTCCGTTTGGCCTGCCGGAAAGTAATACGGTGTGGTCAACACCGCGGCATCGGCACCAACCTGCGCCGCGTATCCGGCCAAGGCGACGGTTTCGACGAACGCGGTATCAGTGACGCCGACCAACACAGGAACCCGTCCGGCAACGATTTCGACCGTCCGGGAAATCATTTCGCGACGCAGCCGATAGCTCAGACTGGGCGCTTCACCGGTCGTTCCCAAGATAAATACACCTGCCACCCCGCCTGCGATCACATGGTCTAGCAATCGCTGTAGTCCATCATGATCCAGCACGTCGCGATCGGACAACGGCGTGACGAGAGGCGGCACGATACCGCGAATGGATTTGACGTTTTGAGTCACTTGATTTCCCAACGTTCGGTTTGCTGCGACTGAATCGCTTCCAAAGTAATTTCCAATCCGGCGCGAATGTGACGCTGCATCGCTTTGGCGGCTTCGTCACTGTCCCCTGCGATGATTGCATCCAACACCCGTTGATGATCATCGCATGTCGCGGCCATGATCGCGTCGTCATAGCCATGGCGAGGCGTCGCAAAGACGCGAGTGAGTGTGTTCGAGTTTTCACTCAGCCGAACCATCATTTGGTTGCCGCCGCTGTTGATCACCAACATGTGAAAGGCGAGGTCGGCTTTTTCGAATTCCAAACACTCGTCGACATTGGCGAGTGGTTTCTTTCGACGCTTGACCTTCGCGGCGATGTCACGCATCCGTTTGAGCGTGCGGGCGATCGTCTGCTGCTGCGTCGGGGTCGATCGAATCGCGGCTTTGCTTGCCGCATAAGGTTCGATCGCTTCGCGGACTTCATACAGCTCGACTAGCTCCTCTGCGCCGATCGATCGGACAACCGCACCAAGTTGTGGCACCAGTTCGACAAAGCCTTCGTTGGCCAACAACCCGATCGCTTCGCGGACCGGCGTCGCACTAATTCCCAACTCACGTCCGATCGGCCCGTAGCGAATACGACTACCGGGAGCGAATTCGCCAGCGATCAATCGGTCACGCAAATGTTGGTACGCGGCTTGGGCGTGTGTGGTGTTCATGGCTCGATTCAACAGAAAGCTACAGAAGTCTATAGACTTTAACCGCCGCCGATATCCGCCGCAACCAATTGCCATGCTTGCCGGATAGCCGACCGAACCAGCGTTGGCCGGAATTCCGCTTGAGTCAATGAATTCGCAAATGCGCATCGCCACGCAGCCAGCCCCGTAGATACTCCGAAACACTTGCGAATTCCTCCGGTCTTGTTCGCCAGCCATACGCTCGCGACGCGTGCATTGCTAGGGATCGCTACCACCACCGCGAGTGCGATTGGAGCTGGCAAGAAGTCCCGCGGGATCGGCGGCCTGCCGTGATGTTTGTTGATCAGTCGGACGAGTTGCGTGGTTGTTTCGATCGCTGTTTGGCCGCCCTGTGCCGAGTATACAAACCCGCCCCACTCAAACGGCCAGACGCTAGATCACCCCGAAGTCGAGGACTTCGAAAAATGCGATTGCTGGCGGAACCGCTCGCAATCTTTGGTGTTCAACTAATTCAAACTGCCTAAATTTTCATATCGCGTTGTCAATGGTCCCCGAGCTTGAACCCCAGTCGCCCAGGATGGTCGAAACCCTGCTGGCATCCCTGTATTTGCCACGCTGGGA
This sequence comes from Rhodopirellula sp. MGV, assembly GCF_002251265.1. Lineage (NCBI taxonomy): Bacteria > Pseudomonadati > Planctomycetota > Planctomycetia > Pirellulales > Pirellulaceae > Rhodopirellula > Rhodopirellula sp. MGV. Next base: position 35,208 of record NZ_NPDI01000022.1, read on the forward strand.
GACTGCCATGCGAGTTATTGGAACCTCTGATTGCGTCCGCATCCCCGATGGCACGGCGGTCTTGGTGGTAGTCCAAGGTGGCGAAGTCACCGTCACTTTAGCGGGTTCAAGTGACACAGTCCATTTAACCAGTGGCGACCACGCCGTTTCGACGGGTGCACAGGAAACACTCATCCAACCTGCGGGCGGTGCCGCGAAAGTCCTGCTCGCTACCTTTGACGCGATCGGACTTGAGCACAATCGGATCGACAAGTTGCTCCCATCGCTGACGTTGATCCAGTGCAGAGAGTTTGAAAGCTTGCGCCGATCGAATGGCTTGCTTGAGAACGCGGCACGCCTAGGTTTCGACGGCGAGACCTGGGGCAATCAGCTGATCATCAGCAAGCTCGCCGAAGCGATCTTGCTGCAAGCGTTGGCGACAGAATTGGATCGCTCGATTCCTGATTTCTTCGAAATGCCGCAAGAGCTGATGGATGCATTGTCGGATCGCAACATCGGCCCGGTGATTCGCAAAATTTGGTCAGACCCTTCGCTGCCGTGGACGGTCCCCATGATGGCGAGACTCGCACGCCTTTCGCGGTCAACGTTTGCCGAACGCTTCCGTAGCTTGGTTGGCGAACCACCGCTTCGCCACCTCACAGAAGTGCGAATGAAGCTCGCCTGCCGACTGCTTTCCGAAGGCGGCCTGGGCGTGACAGCGATTGGCCGCATGGTCGGCTATGAGAACGGCTCTTCGTTCAGCAACTCGTTTAAGAAATGGGCCAATCTTTCGCCGCTCGAATTCCGCAAGCAAGCTCACGGGGCTCCGCTTGGTCCGGACGTTCAAATGAGCGATAAAGCGGCAAGCGTCCAGATCTGAACGGGGTGCGTCTTCGGCGATGACCGCGAACGTGTCCCCCACGACATCATTGTCGGTGGGGGTGCAATTCAGAGACGCCCACTAGCGAGTGGCGACGGAAGTCAGCGGCTGAGCCACGGGAGCGACCATCGTTTCCAGGAACGCCAACACCGCGTCTCGGCCAGACTTGGGAAGTGTCAAGAATCGATCGCGAGTCCCTGCGGCTTCGCCGTCATGCATCGTGATCGCTTCTAACAACGTTTCGGCGCGGCCGTCATGCATGTAGGGAGCCGAATCGGCAACACCCCACAACGGCGGCGTCCGCCATTCTTCGTTGAACTTCGTCGGCTCAAACCGGACCCGCAGGTATGTGTCCATCATCAGTGTCTGGTCCGTCGTGTCATGGAAGTCACCGACGAGGCTGGTTGTCGAGCGAGTGAATTCCTCTCGATTGATGCTGCTGTCAACCACAATCTTGTCAACCTTCGTTGACTTTGACGCATCCAATATCTTCTCTGTCGATTTCGGTGTAACGAGAATCGTTTCCGAAGGATATTGTGGCGCGACGAATTCGAAGCCGGGGCTTCGCCTGAACAATCGCTGAGCGGCGAGTGCGCGGCGGTTCGGACGGTACCCACTTGTCGTTTCTCGCTGGACGGGAAGGTCCCTCGAAAAAGCTTGCGGACTGTCGAATTGATCCGTCGTAACTTGAATTTCCGTCGAGGGACCATAATAAGCGCCCATCACCGTTTCGGTACCGGTCGCATCGCCCGTTAGCTGGCGACTACTCAACAATCGCGGAACTCGTTCGAGCGAAACATCGCGGACGTATGGCTCGGCATGATTCAAGTCCATCGAAACTGCGCCCATCTCATGCAGCAACAAATCGGTGTATGCGCCCGTCGCAGGTCCAAGATTCGGCACATGGCAAACGGCGCATCCGACCGATGCAAACAACTGCTCGCCTTGGCGCACTTGCAATTGATCTTCAGGCTCCGCCGGAACTCGACGTGAAGGGGCCGGCAGCGCCGCCAAGAAGTCACGCATTGCACGCACTTGGTCGGTAGAAATATCGACAGCCGGATTGCGATAGCTGGGGTTGGTTGGGTCGCTTGGCTGTGGTCGCCGATTCGTCCGCAAGCCAACTTCGTTGGCGCAAGCCTGATCGGTGAAGTCGATCAAAGAAGCAAGGTTTCCACGCCAACCGAATTTTCCAAATCGGCCATCGCGCAAGGTCGATGGACGACCGCTAATTTCAGGGTGTTTCTTCTGAGCGTTCGCCTGTTGTTTAATTGCCAGGTCAGGAACCTGGTCTAGTAAACCTGCACCATAGAGAGCCGTCGTATTGCGTTGGAATAAACGCGCTTGCACGGTCAGGGTGTAGTCACCCGACTTGGTTTGATAGGTAATTGGAAACGCATTTGCCCGACGGACTTCAGATGCGTTCGCAGAACCACCTTCGTCCGCAAACTCAGCCGGCAGCGTACTAAGCAATTTAGACCGGCCGGCATCATACAAGTTTGATCCGCCAAAGTGCGAAATGGCACAAGTATTAATCAGAGTACCACCAGCGATCTCAAACCCCGGGTGCAATGATTTCACCATCGCCGCCAGGATATCGGGCGAAACATCACCGCCGACAATTTGAAGCTTTTCGATCCCAACTGTTTTTGCATTGAACTTGGCTTCGCCGCCACCGCCGACACCGCCTTGATTGTGGCAACCAAGGCAGGAATCAGAGTTAAAAAGCGGCCCCAAACCGTCACTACCCAAACGCGGGTTTTGACTTACCCAACGCTGCTCGAAAAGCCGTTTGCCGAGCGCAACCGAAGCCGGTGTGGGACCGGCGGGCGAAACGGCAAGCAATTCAACGCTAGAGCTAACGAACAGAGCCGCGGTTAGCATTGCCAGTGCTTTCCCTGCAGCAGCTTTCGTTGACGCAGACTTCACCCACGCAAACTTCGTTTTCATCAAGAAACGCCTCTTTGAAGTGATAAGCATAAATCTTGTGAATTAAAGATCCGCTCGGTGACGTCGAACATCAATTGATCGATCGCTTCGAGCTTACACCTTATCCACAAATGTGCAGGCAAGACAATTCGATGGAGGCGTATGAATTGTCTTCCTGATTCGCTAACGGTCCCCTTTCCAGACAGTTTGTCGGTTCGTCAGCCAATTGCACTGTAGGGGGTTGGCATTACCCTGTCAATCTTTTTTTTATTCGTGCACGACAGCACGCATCGGGCGGCTGTGTCACGACCGAAACCAACCATAAAGTTTCACAACTGAAACGAGTGCAATAAAAGCGTACTTTGGGTGGTCATAAAGTGACATTCAAAAACAGCCACGCTGAGACGTGGTGTCGCGCCGCGTTAGCTTTGCCTGCGTCACTTTAGGACATGCCCCGAAGGATGCATTGCGACGCTTTCGTGATCGACGTAAGACATCGTTCAAAACGTGATTGGTGTTTTGAAAACGCTTGCCATGAACGACTTGCCTTGCCAATCACGACAGCCAACGGAGACTTGAGCGATGAAGAAGAATGAACCTGTTTCCAAAGTCATGTCATCCGCCGTGCAAACCGTCCATGACGGCGAACCGGTTTCGACGCTGCGTAAAATCTTTGAAGGCGCCGGAATCCACCATGTACCGGTACTCAGCGGCGAAAAGCTGATCGGGATTGTCAGCTGGAACGACTTTATGCGCGTTTCGTTTGGCGCGTACGGAACCGAAGACGCGCGTAATTTGGACGAGATCATGGATCACACCTTCAAGCTTGCCGACATCATGACGGCCGATCCGACGACAATCTCTTTGTCAGGAACGATTCGCGATGCCGCAAGGGTTCTTGGTGAAGGCAAGTTCCACGCATTGCCTGTCGTCGACGGTGACAAACTTGTCGGGATCGTCACTTCAAGCGACTTGATTCGATTCCTGTCGGAACTGTAATCGTCGACCGCTATCGCAATCCTTCCAAAGCTGAATTGATTCCATTCACATAGGTCATCGCGATACGCAGGATCAGGAACACGAGTCCGGCTGCGACGCAGAACCAGACCACGCCGGTGGCGATGCCCGAGATCACTCGCATCGCCATCGCCGCTCGAGCTTCGTATTCGTCAGCGATATGCTCGATCGACTCGCTTTCAGTCCCGGACATCTCCGAGACTTCGACCAGATGCAAGAACTGCGGTGGAAAGAGGTCCGTCGCGCGCAACGCTCCGGACATCGTTTCGCCCTGTTCTTGGATCGCGACCTCGACGGTTTTACTGCCGCTGCGATAGTACTCGCTGTCCGTACTCGCCAACGCCAATTTGATACTGCGTATCGGATCCAAGCCGGCGCCGAGACCGATCGACAGAATCCGTGTGAAGCGTGCCAACGTGATCGTCTGGATGGCCTCGCCAAACTTAGGGATCATATAAAACACCGGAATCAAGTTTTGCACACCGCCCAGGTTCTTGCGGAAACCATAGATCGCGGCCCCGATCATCGCGGCAACACAAAGGACGTACAACCAAAAGATCATCACGCCCGAGCCGCCACGCAGCCCGAATCCGAGCATGTCAGTCATCTGACCACCACCCGCCGGCGTCAGAATCCCCATCAAATAAATCACGATCGAGACGATGAACAGGGCGAGCGTCAATTGGATCATCGGCCATGCGATCGACGACAAGAACTGCCGACGCAGTTTGACTTGGTTCTCGTAGTGTGCCGCCAGGGTCAGAAACGTGCGTTCGAGCTTTCCGGTCGACTCGCCGACCTTGGTCATCGCGATCATCAAGCGGGGAAAGAAATCCTTTTGCCGCTGCATCGCTTCGTTGATCGCAAACCCCGATTGAATCTCTTCCAGCAATGCACGAAGCGCCGCTTTCTGGCGAGGACTGCCATATTTGGTCTCAGCTTCGAGCAATCGCAATAGGTTCGCACCGGCCCGCAAGCCAACACCCAAACGACGACAAAAGGCCCCGGCGGCGGCGATAGACATCTGTTGGAAAAACATCAAAGTTGGATCGCAAGTCGATGTGGTGTTGGTTTGGCCGCCGATGCGACTCGGCCGACGTCTCTATTGTGGTGACCAGTGAATTGTTAACAATGGCCATCCGGCGGTGCCGTACTGGTTATTGCCGTGCACGTGATTCACTTGCAGGCCGATATCGTGTAGGCGACACGACGCCCCCTCATCGGGGCTCTCGGTTGGCAGCCCCCGTCGACGCTTTGTCGACAACTGACTGTGCAGAGAGAAAGACGGCGATGTGACGGATAAAGGACGTGATCTGAAAGGATGATTTATTGATCAAAATCGCGCCCACCAGCGGATTTTTCTGGAATTGATAAACTAGCCCTGCAACCGGTGGTTGTTCGATCGCCCTCGACTAGCCAACATGCCGGTTCAAGGAACGTTCACGCCAATTTTCCTCCATTTGACCGATCATGACTCCCTCGTCTGAACCGGGACCGAGCGACACTGTCGCAGGTTCCGAACATCTCGAAGGCACCGCAAAACACGACGGGGCAAAATACGAAGGTCCTTGCGCAGTCGTCCTCGCGGCCGGCAAAGGCACTCGCATGAAGAGCGATTTGCCCAAAGTCCTCTGCCCAGTAGTCGACCGCCCGATGATCCACTTTGTCATCGATGCCTTGGAAAAGGCGGGCATCCATCGACAGATCGTTGTGGTCGGGTACGAAGCGGATTCGGTTCGCAAAGAGCTCCAGTCGCGGCCGAATTCCAACATCGACTTCGTCCTGCAGGAAGAACAGCTTGGTACCGGCCACGCCGTCCAGTGCTGCCGTGAACAACTGGCCAACCAAGCCGGGCCGACCATCGTTGTCGCTGGCGATTCGCCATTGATCCAGCCGACCAGCTTGAAAACCCTGCTGGATCACTTCAACGCGTCGGACTTGGCATTGCTGCTCGGCACCTTGAAAAAGGACGACCCGACCGGACTGGGGCGGATCGTTCGTAACGAAGCGGGACAATTCACTGGCATCGTCGAACACAAAGACGCGACGCCCGAGCAATTGGAAATCTGCGAAGTGAACATGAGCACGTATCTGTTCAATACGGCTGACCTGCTGGAATCACTCGGGCGATTGAAGAACAACAACGCCCAAGCCGAATACTACTTGACGGACTGCGCCCGCCTGTTGTTCGAAGCCGGACGGCCGGTCGAAGCCTTGGCGGCGCTGCAGCCTTGCGAATCACTTTCAATCAACAACCCGGACGAACTCCGGTTGGTCGACGAAACCATGCGGACGATGGGATATGCGTGAGCTAAAGATTTTCAGCGGTCGGGCAAACCCCGAGTTGGCGATGAAAATCTGTCGCCACTTGCACTTGGAACCCGCCGCGATCTCGCTGGGGAAATTCCCCGACGGCGAGAACTACTGCAAACTGGACGAAGACGTTCGCGGCCGGGACGTGTTCCTGGTCCAGCCAACCTGCCCGCCGGTCAACGACAACCTGTTCGAGTTGTTGGTGATGATCGATTGCTGCAAACGTGCCAGCGCCGAACGCATCACCGCCGTGATCCCCTACTACGGCTACGCTCGCCAAGATCGCAAAGACGAAGGCCGGGTGCCGATCACCGCAAAGATGGTCGCCAACCTGATCACCCGCGCCGGCGCCGATCGTGTCCTGACAATGGACCTTCATGCCGCGCAGATCCAAGGCTTCTTTGACGTTCCTGTCGATCACCTTTACGCAGCACCGGTCCTAAACGAATACTTCTCCGGTCGCGGATTGACCGACGATAAAATCGTTGTTGTCAGCCCCGACGAAGGCAGCATCAAACGCGCTGTCGGACACGGAAAACGCTTGGGCGGACCGCTGGCAATCGTCGATAAACGCCGCACCAGCGCCCTCGAAGTTCGCCAAAGCACGATCATCGGCGGCCCCATCGAAGGCAAAATCGCATTGATGTTCGACGACATGATCAGCACCGCCGGGTCAATCTGCGGCGCGGCCAAGCTGGTCCATGCCGCCGGTGCCGCCGAGATCCATATCGCATGCACCCACGGCGTCCTCTGCGGTCCGGCGATCGAACGCCTTCGTGAAGCACCGATCGATTCGATCACCTTCACCGATTCGATCCCGATCCCCGCAGACAAAATGCTGCCGAAGATGAATCAGCTGACCGTCGCGCCGTTGCTGGCCGAAGCGATCAAGCGAATTCACCACGATCAGTCGATCAGCGAACTGTTTCGCGAACGGTAACACCAAAATGATTGTTCCGCGCAACCGATTCAATCGGATCGAAAGATTCGAGATTCCGGTTGGCGGCAAGCATTCAACATGAATCAGCCCTAACGCTGCTTCATCGCGGCCCAAATTACAAGCGACTGCCTGTACCCCATTCGCTTGTAATTCAGATACCCAACATGGCCGACGCGGCAACACCGAACGACCACGTCCTTCGTCCGCACCGACGCATCGTCGAACTCGACGCCTTGCGAGCCCTGGCGGCAATCAGCCTGATGCTGTTCCACCTGACGCACGTCTACAGCGTCAAGTATGGTTTCACGACTCCGCTGGGTTTTGAATGGCCCTACGGCGCCTACGGGACAGAGATGTTTTTCATCCTCTCTGGATTCGTCAACAGCATGTCGTTGCTGCGTCGGGGCAGGCCAGTCGACTTTGTCGCTGCCCGCTTGATTCGCATCGTGCCAATGTTCCTGATTGTCATCTTGGCCAACATCTGGATCCTTTCGCTCGCGCCGCTGAACGAGCATCCGCTCACAACATCACAACTGGCAGCCAACTTGACCCTGCTGCCGATGATCTTTGGGCAAGACTTTGTTGATCCCGTGATGTGGACGCTGCAAGTCGAGATGCTGTTTTACTTCACGCTGGTGGCGTTGTACCGCTGCGGCGGCCTGAAACGCTATTTCGTCGGTTGGGGGACCCTGCTGCTCCTTTCGTATTTGGCTTGCCCTATGCTCGACGCCGCCAAAGAAACCGCTGACGGCACGGCTTGGTTCTCGCTCGCATCATCGCTGCGTCATTTGCTGCTGCTGGATTATGTGCCGCTATTCACGATGGGCTTTCTGCTTTACATGATCAAAACCGGCACCGGCCCACTCTGGAAAAACCTATCGGGAATCGGAGTCGCCGCGTTCGTGTTCCACAGCATTGATCATGGCAAGCACAACCCAGTCGCGACGCTGCTGATCCTGGGACTGATCACGGCCTGTGCCTATGGGCGTGTGCCAGTCCTGCGTCTGAAACCGCTGTTGTTCATCAGCACGATTTCGTACGCGCTGTACCTATGCCACAACAACCTTGGCTGTGCGTTAATCCATCGACTCGATCACAGCGGTTATCCGCCGGTAGTTTGCTTTGCCCTGTCGATCGTGTTTGCGATCAGCTTGGCAACACTGGTGACAACCAGAATCGAAGGCCCGATGACCGAATGGCTGCGTTCGAAATGGGAACGCTATCGCAGCGATCAGATGAAAGAGCAACCGCAAGTCGCGGTTCAGTAGCAGATCAACACGCTAGTCGTTGACCGAGATACTGTTTGCCGACATTCGACTGGACGCGATCAAGTCACGGTGGTTTTGCCAAAGTCGGTGCAACCACGTGAGCAGGAACGCATTAGAAACCAGCGAGCACAACAATAAGACGTTGACGTAGGGGTTCGACTTGCGAATCGACTCGGAACCGAGCCCGGCAAAGTCCGTGGGACGCTGATCGCTTGGCGAATTGCTTTCCGTTTGATCGCCGGTGCGGTCTTGCGAGCCACCAAGGCCCTGCCTTTGCGACAAATCACTGGTCGATGCACCAGGATTACGCGACGAAGCGACACGCGCCTGTGGGTCGGCGGCCGCCTGGGCTGCCAAACGTTTTTCGCGTTCTTCTTGCGTTTTCCGCCATTCGTCCATCTGCTGCTGCATCACCTTCTTCGCCATCATCGCGGCAGCCGTCGCTTCGTCGACCGGGTTGCCATTGGCGTCCAAGATGTTGCCTTCGCTATCGACTGGAAAACCGTTTTCGTCAAACAGCTTCTTGCCGGTCGCACGACGCTGCGACGCGGTCTGCGAAGGCGTGCCCTGTTGGTTCGGCCAATAATCCTGGCCCCTAGCACCAGCAGTTCCACCGGTCGCCTGGCCAGCCGTTTGGCCCAGACCGTTGGGGTTGCTGTAGAGATCCCAATCGCTCACCCCAGATCGACCAAGCCCACCGGACGGAGCGGCAGGATTCTGCCCCGGGTAGCCTTGGCCGCCAAAAGTTGAGTTGCCGTAAACTTGTCCCGTCGGAGATTGACCATTCAGGGCCTGTCCGGCCAGGCGTTGCTGTTCGGTAAGTCGCTCTTTTTGACGTTGCTCGTCGAACACCTCATACAATTGATTAACGAATTCTGGATTTTTCATCCGAGCGTCATTCGGCGACAGGTTGAACTGTTTGCCGAGCACGGCGATTTCTGCCGCGGTCCATCGGGTTTCGTACGTGTTTGGTTTGGGAAAGACTTCTGAGGTTGGCAAGCCGAGCGCGACAGCGCCGGTGGATTGCGAAGAACGGCTTGGCACCGAGCTCCCATAGTCACCTGTACCGTTTGCACCAACTCCAGTCATTCCAAGCCCCGTGCTTCCGCGTGCCGATTGCCCGAACGGGTTGCTCGCTGCTGTTCCCGGAAAGGAAAGGTTGCTGGACGGCTGCGTCGTCGTTCTTCGACTCGCGGCAGGTTCAGTATTGTAGAGGTCAAAGCCTGGAGAACCCGTTGCGGTACCTGCCGCCGCCGTCGACGGATCGTTGCCTGCTCGAGGCGGCAAGCTCACGTTGGCTGGAAGCTTGCCGAAACTCGATCCGCCACCGAGTGATTGTTGGGTCGCTGTCGTGTTCGCCGTCGTTGCGGCACCTTGGCCGAAACCGTTTTGTGTTCGTGTATTCGGCAGCGTTTCAGTAGGCAGCGTGCTCGCGGGAAATCCGCTGGCGTTTTGTGGGTTTGACGTTGCGGATGCTTGCGGATTGGCACCTAAACCGCCAAAGCCTGATGCTCCGCTGCGGTCGCTCGCTGAACCGAAAGGTTCGGTGGAAGGCCTTGAAACGTTGCTAGCATCCGGCAACCATTGTCTTCCGTTTTGCGTCAACGGTTCGGTGGTGGGGCCATGGTTCAAGGTGCTGGCGCGTTCAAGCGTCCCGCGTGTGAAATCGGGAGGCGTGATTTTGTCGACAGCCGTGTCGATCGCGTTCTTTGCTTTTTGACCAAGTGCATTGGCTGCGTTACCAACGCCGACGTTCAACGAATCTGGGAACGACGAATCGGCAAACGACTGTGGAATCTGAATCCCTGATCCTGGCAAGGCTGTCCCTTGCGCAGCAGAACCTTGTTGTCCAAAGCAGAATTCGGGCGAAGCGATGAATGTCAATGAGATGGCGGCGAGCACCAAGCGGTGAATGGTTTCGCCCATGACTTTCTTCCCTGAAAAATCGGTGACCTATAAAATCCGTTTCACATCACACGTCCACTCCGGCGCATTAGGAAACGTGTTTCATGCGCCAAGTTAACGCGGACGGAGCTTTCAGGTAAAGAGAGGTTGTTTCGAATAGGCCAAATCCGACTTCAGTTGCAACCGAAAAAATCCGACACACCTCGTTTCCAATGTTGCTAGCAATCCCGCAAGTGCTTCGTCCGCTGCCAGGGCAGCTTGCCGGCTGATAAAATGCTAGCGATTTCGCACAGCTCCAACCCAAGAATTCCGTGCCATGTTACGTCAACTTCGCCTGCACAAAGCCAACGCTTCGACCGCAATTGCTTGCTTCGCATTGACCTGTCTCGCGTTGGCTTCCGGTTGCAGCCGTGAGTCAGCGAAAGACGCAAACGCCGTGCAGGTGCAATTGAATTGGTACCCTGAATCGGAACACGGCGGGTTGTATCAAGCACTCGCCCAGAATAGCTATCAAGACGCAGGATTAGAGGTGTCAATCCAGCCCGGTGGGCGGGCGACCCCGGTTGGCCCCGAATTGGAATTGGGGCGTGCCCAGTTTGCCGTGGCGAATGCGGACGATGTGATGATTTTCCGCGCCCAAGGCTTGGATGTTGTTGCGGTGATGGCAGCGATGCAAAATCATCCGCGGTGCATCATCGCTCGAAAAGACAGCGGCGTGGAATCGTTCGAAGACCTCGGCGGAAAAACGTTCCAGCGTCAAGCCGGACGTGCGTTCGTTGAGTTTCTGCGCGCTAAACACTATCTCGACGATGTTCAAGAAGTCCCTTATCACGGCAGCATCGCGTCGATGGTCGCCGACCCGAACATTGTGATCCAAGGTTACAGCTGTGCAGAACCCTTGCTGGCCCAACAGCAAGGCATCGAAGTCAACACGTTGATGGTCAGCGAACTAGGGTTCAACCCTTACAGCAGTGTGCTGGTCACGACCGGAAAATTGATTCGCGAGAATCCCGAGCGGATTCAAAAATTCGTCACCGCGACACGCGAAGGATGGAAAGAATATTTGACGGACAGCAAACTGGGGAACGAAGCAATCTTATCCGTCAACGAACAAGGGATGACTCCAGAAGCATTGCAATTCGGTGCCGAAGTGATGCGAGAGCTGGCGATGCCCGCAGGTGCCCCGATCGATTCCGTTGGCACAATGACTGACGAACGCTGGAAAACACTGTACGACCAGCTCGTCGAATTAAATGTCATCGAGGCAGACAAGGTCACCGCGAAGGACTGCTACACCCTTGAGTTTCTGAAGTAGTTCTGTCGGCGGCTGGAAGGATCAAAACAATCGGTAGTTCCAGCAACTTGTTTTCGGGGCGGACTCCGCGTTCATTTTTTTCAGGTTCTGTCTGACCGCAGCGATACGTATGAGTGCAATCCAATCGCAGGATTACGGAGTGCGGCTACCGAGGATGGCGGCCTGCTGGGAGTACTTTTCGGCCAAGTCGACGTCAACCTCGAATCGAGACTGTGCCAAGCCGCTCGGACTCGCGGCGCCACGGACGATTGCGCGGCGCGGGGTGATCGCCAAGTTGACACGTCCCAAGTTTTGACGCACGCCATGGTCGGCG